>JAPONS010000001.1 GCA_026713825.1 Chloroflexota bacterium
AGATGCGGCAGTTCCACCGCATCATCGTCGACCGGGCCGAGCATATGCGCACCCTCATAGGCGACCTGCTGGACATGGCTCGCATCGAGACGGGCGCGCTGCCGGTGGACCCGGAGCCGTCCGACCTGCACCCGCTCGGGGGCCCGGCCGCGGGCGGAGCTGTGGCGCGCGGGCGAGACCGCCCGCGCCGAGGAGATCGTCCTCGCGGTCCCCGACGGCCGCAGCGTGACCGTGCTGCTCAACGCCACGCCCATCCGCTCCGACGACGGGGAGGTGGAGTCGGTGGTGGTCACCATGCAGGACATGGCGGCGGTCCAGGAGCAGGAACGGCTGCGGGCCGAGTTCCTGGCCATGGTGAGCCACGAGCTGCGGATGCCCCTGACCTCCGTCATGGGCGCGGGAACCACCCTGCTGAACGCGGCGGCGGACCTGGACCCTGCCGAGATGCGGCAGTTCCACCGCATCATCGTCGACCGGGCCGAGCATATGCGTTACCTCATCGGCGACCTGCTGGACGTGGCCCGCATCGAGACGGGCGCGCTGCCCGTGGACCCGGAGCCGTCGGAGGTGGCCGCGCTGGTGGACCGGGCCCGGAGCGCCTTCACCAGCGCCGGGGGCCGGGACAACGTGGGGATCGACGTCGCGCCCGACCTGCCCCTGGTGATGGCGGACCGGCGGCGCATCGTCCAGGTCATCGGCAACCTGCTGTCCAACGCGGCCCGAAACTCGCCCGACGACTCGGTCATCAGGGTTGGCGCGGTGCGGGAGGGCGTGAATGTCGAGGTCTCGGTGGCAGACCAGGGGCGCGGGATACCCGCCGAGGACCTGCCGCGCCTGTTTAGAAAATTCTCCCGCCTGGAGGACCGCGATACGGAAGGCGACACCGGCCTGGGACTAGCCATCTGCAAGGGGATCGTGGAGGCCCACGGGGGCCGCATCCGGGCCGAGAGCGACGGCCCGGGCCTGGGTGCGCGGTTCGCCTTCACCCTGCCGGTGGTGCAAGAGGCGGAGCAGGCACGTCGTCCCGCCCGCTCCCGGGACGGCGGACGGTCCGCGGGAACGGTCCTGGTGGTGGACGACGATCCCTTGATACTCAGGTCGGTGCGGGACGCCCTCTCCTCGGCGGGCTTCCATGCGGAGACGACGGCGGAGCCGGAGGAGGCGCTGGCGATGGTGGGGGAGCACAGCCCCCAGCTGGCCCTGTTGGACCTGATGCTGCCGGAGCACGACGGCGTGGAACTGATGGAGGACATCCTGGCCGTCTCCCGGATCCCGGTCATTTTCCTCTCGGCCTACGGCAAGGACGAGACGGTCGCCAGGGTGCTGGAGAGAGGGGCCACCGACTACATCGTCAAGCCCTTCTCGCCCACGGAGCTGGTGGCCAGGGTGCGGGCGGCCCTGCGCCGGTTCGGGGAACCCGTGCTCCCGTCGCCGGAGGAGCCCTTCGTGCTGGGCGACCTGACCATCGACTACGCCCAGCGCAGGGTGACGGTGTCGGGACGGCCGGCGCCGCTGACGCCCACCGAGTTCGACCTGCTGGCGGCGCTCTCGATGGAGGCCGGTCGGGTGGCGCCGCACGAGCGGCTGCTGAGAAGGGTGTGGAGTCCGGGGAAGCCGGGGAACCTGCGGGTGCTGCGCACCCATCTCAAACACCTGCGCCGCAAGCTGGGCGACGATGCCGCCAACCCCAGGTACATCTTCGCCGAACCCCGCGTCGGCTACCGGATGCCGGCGGCGGAGACGAGCGGGGAGGAGACGTAGGCGCTGGAGGGCGCCCGCGGCCCCTCCGACGAAAGGAGGCATGTATTGCGACGGGGTAGCATGAGCAACGGCCTGGTCCTGGCGTTAGCCCTGATCATCTTCTCCCTGGCGGCGGGCTGCATCGAACCTCCGACGCCGACGGCCCCGGAAACGCCGGGCCTCGCGCCCAGCAGTACGCCGACGGCCATGCCCGCGCCTGTGCCGACTGCCACGCCGCCCCCCATGCCAACGGCAACGCTCACACCCGCCGCGACGGTGGCGTCCACCCCCGTGCCGACGGACGCCCCAACTCCCGTGCCAACACCGACGCCAATGCCCGCCCCGACACCCGCGCCAACCCCGACGCCAATGCCCGCGCCGACGGCCACCCCGACACCCGTGCCAATCCCGACGCCAATGCCCGCGCCAACGCGCACTCCCGAGCAAGCGGCCCGCGCCGCGCTGTCGCAGCTGCTCCCGTGGTACGACGATCCCCCCTTCCCCCTCGCCGCCATACCTTTCGTGGAAGTGTGGCTGCGCGATCCGGAATTGGGCCGGGACCTGGCGCAGTCCCCCTGGGCCATCGACGGCCTGGGCCCGCTGGAGAGCAGCGCCGTCTACGGGCTGGGGTACCTGTACGATTGGGACCCCGCCCTGGCGCGGCGGATGCTGGCCTACAGCGCGGAGGC
>JAPONS010000002.1 GCA_026713825.1 Chloroflexota bacterium
AGCCCGCCGAGTCCAACTTCCGCGACAAGGTCCGCATCGCCGCCTACCCCTGCGAGGAGCGAGGAGGCGTCGTCTGGGCCTACATGGGCCCGCCCGAGCTCACCCCCGAGGTGCCCGGCCTCGCGTGGGCCTTGGCCCCCGACAGCCACCGCTACCTCTCCAAGTGCCGCCAGGAGTGCAACTGGCTGCAGGCGCTGGAGGGCGGCATTGACTCCAGCCACATCAGCTTCCTCCACAGCAGCCTCAAGGCCCGCGACTACGCCATCAACGCCTCCAGCCGCGGCCTCCAGGACACCGCCCTCCACGATCGCTCGCCCCGCTTCTTCCTGGAGCAGGCCGAGTACGGTCTCGTCATCGGCGCCCGCCGCACCACCGCCGAAGGCCGGCACTACTGGCGCATCACCCCGTGGATGCTCCCCTACTCGACCATCGTCCCCGCCGAGCCCCACGCCGTTATGACTGGCAACATGTACGTGCCCGCCGACGACAACAACACCCTCGTCTTCCGCGCCTCGTGGCATCCGCTCCGGCCCCTGACCGACGCCGAGCTTCACGAGTACCGCACCGGCGGCGTCTTCCACGAGCTCGTCCAGCCCGTGTCCTACATCCCCTACGCCAACAAGGACAACGACTACCTCCAGGACCGCCAGATGCAGCGCACCGTCAACTTCTCCGGCATCAAGGGCATCCAGGCGCAGGACATGGCCGTCATCGAGAGCATGGGGCCCATCTCCGACCGCACCCGCGAGCACCTCGGCACCTCCGACTCCGCCATCCTCGGCGCCCGACGACGCCTGCTCCGCGAGGTCGCCAACTTCCAGGAGGGCGTCGAGCCCACCGCGCCGTACGACGGCAACCTCTACCGCGTCCGCTCCGCCGCCGTCGAGGTCCCCGCGTCCATGCCCATGCTGGACGTCGCCGAGCGGTACATGGACGTGGAGCAGTCCACGCTCACCAAGACGCCAACCGAGTAGACAAATCGCTGAGATCTTAGCCCCAGCGGGAGAGCAAGGAGGACACCATGCTGACGTTTCAGGAAAACGAGACCCTCGCACGCATCAGCCCCGGCACGTCCACGGGCGAGATGATGCGCCGCTATTGGGTGCCCGCCATGCTCGACTGGGAACTCCCCGAGCCCGACTGCCCGCCCATTCGCCTCAAGCTGCTCGGCGAGGAGCTCGTCGCCTTCCGAGACACCAACGGCGCTGTCGGCATCGTCGACAACTACTGCCCGCACCGCCGCGCCAGCCTCTTCTTCGGCCGCAACGAGGAGGCCGGCCTCCGCTGCGTCTACCACGGCTGGAAGTTCGACGTGAACGGCGACTGCGTCGACATGCCCTCCGAGCCCGCCGAGTCCAACTTCAAGGACAAGGTGAAGATCAAGTCCTACCCCACCGCAGAGATGGGCAACGTCGTTTGGGTCTACATGGGCCCGCCCGACAAGCAACCCCCGCTGCCCGAGCTCGAGTGGACGCAGGTGCCCGAGAGCCACCGCGGCGTCAACAAGGTGGTGCAGAAGTGCAACTGGCTGCAGGGGCTGGAGGGTGGCATAGACACCGTCCACATCAACTTCCTGCACCGCAACCTCCAGGGCTCCGGCATCGTCGCCCGCGACCGCGCCTTCGCCCGTTCATTCGCCGCCAGGGTCGAGGTCGTCCCCACCGACTACGGTTACACCTACGCCGGCATCCGCGACCAGGCGGACGACAACGAGAAGTACGTGCGCGCCTACCACTTCATCGCCCCCTGGACCCAGCTCCGGCCCAACCAGCTCAACCGCGGCGGCGCCCCACGCCTCAAGGACTCCGGCCACATGTGGGTGCCCATCGACGACTACACCACCATGGTCTGGAACTTCACCTTCTCCTTCGGCGACGAGCCCCTCACCGAGGCCGAGCGCCTGCAGGTCGGCTCCGGCAACGAGCTTGGTAAGGACATCGACTTCGAGAACGGCTTCAAGTCCCGCGCCGATGCCTCCAATGACTACTTCATCGACCGCGAGGTGCAGCGCACCCAGACCTTCACCGGCATCCCCGGCACCAACACCCAGGACCGCGCGGTGCAGGACACCATGGGCCCCATCTGCGACCGCACCCGAGAGCACCTCGGCACCACGGACCGCGCCATCATCATGGCCCGCAAGATCCTGCTGGACGCGTCCCGCATCGTCGAGGACGGCGGCGACCCGCCCGGCCTTGGCGGCAATGTCTTTGACCTCCGCTCCGTGGAGAAGGTGCTGCCCACAGACGTCTACTGGCGTGACGCTCTCTGGGACGAGCTCTATCACAAGGCCCAGTACACCCCGGAGTACGTCCGGGCATAAGGCATCTAAGGCACTGCAACGTGCGCTCGCTCGGTTCGCCTTGGGCCCCACCCTCTTCCCGGCGAAAGCCGGGATCCAGGGGCGGGGCACTGAGCGGGCCATGCTCGATGAGCAGAGGTAGAAACGCGCGCCCAGTCCGTTCGCCCAGAGGCTCTCGAAGGGGTGAACGGGCTGGGCGCAAGCTGTTGCAAGGAGGAACCCGATGACTGACACCCGGACGGCCCGGCTGCGGGCCATGCTGCGCGCCGAGGGCATGGTGGTCGCCCCCTTCTGCCTCAATGCCCTCCACGCCAAGATCGCCGAGTCCGTCGGCTTCGAGGCTGTCTACATGACCGGCTCCGGCACGTCCGCCGAAAAGGGCTTCGCCGACGTCGGCCTGCTCACCCAGTCCGAGATGGTCGCCAACGCCCGCTACATCGCCGACGCCGTCCAGGTTCCCGTCGTCGCTGACTGCGACACCGGCTACGGCAACGCCATCAACGTCTGGCGCGCCGTCCGCGACTACGAGTCCATCGGCGTCAGCGGGGTGCACATAGAGGATCAGGTCTTCCCCAAGAAGTGCGGCTTTTTCGCCGGCAAGGACGTCATCCCCATGGAGGAGCACGTCCAGAAGGTCCGCGCCGCCCTCGACGCCCGCCGCGACCCTGACTTCGTCATCATCGCGCGCACCGACGCATTGGCAGTAAATGGATGGGAGGACACCGTCCGCCGATGCCGAGCCTACTACGCAGCCGGCGCGGATCTCGTTTTCGTGGACGGCGTCAAGACAAAGGAAGACCTCGAGACCTACGCCACGGAGTTGGCAGGCATCCCCAAGGTCTTCAATGGCGCAGACCCCGTCGCGACGACCGGCGAGGTCGCCGCCCACGACTTCAAGCTCATGCTCGCCGGCTACACCCTCACCGTAGTCTATGACGCAGTAAAGCGAGCAATGGAAGAGATCCGGGACACCGGCGCAATCAGCGCCCCCCAGCACCGCACAGAGATAGCCAACCTGCTGGGCCTCCAGCGCATCTACGATATGGAGGTGGAGTACGCGGTCTAGGGGCTAAGGCGTGGGCAACGGAAGAAGGTCGGCGTCAAAGCCCATGAACACACCAGGTCGCATCCGGTCGGCGGTCTCTTGACCCTACTGTGGCGCTGAGGTGGATCGGCTGGAGGCTGGCGTCCGGGCCTTCACCCAAGCGCGAATGGCTTCCTGCGCCACCTCAATCTCGTTCTTGTCCTCGCATATCGCCAGCTCGCTCAGGCCGGCGATTTCCTCGCTTGCAAGGGGAACGGACAGAACGACGGTGCCCGGCCGCTTGCCGGTCATCTGGTCAGTCACATCTTCACCAAGGGCGAACTCTCGTTCAAAGTCTTCAGTCATGACGCTTGGTACCCCCTGTAGCGTTCCCGATGATGGGCGTTCCCCTCAAACGCCGAAATTGGATTCCACGTTCCCTCCGGGGCTCCCTTCACGATAGGAACAACTATGATCCGGCCCGCCCTTGTCTCGCCCACCATTACCACTGGTGCCCTGCGCTGCTCTCCTCGGTTGAAATAGAACCGGGGCAGGCCGTTGAAGACCTCTTGAAGCTCCGCAAGAGTGACGAAATGCTTGTCGTAGCGGCGTCTGCGTGAGGCCATATGCTCCGCAAATGCAGCGTCGACCTCCACTGCGTCTATTCTACCAAAGGCTTCGATAATTGCCTGCAGGTCGTCTTGACTGCTCTGTTCGGTCATGCGTATTCGGTGCAACCGCCCTGTGGCGGTTCGACGCCCTCCCCTCGATTACCTTGGATTCGCCGTCTCCCTGCACCTACCCTGCCGCCCTACCCGGCCGAGTTTCTGTTCGCCAAGCCTCAGTTCGCCGACACCTGCTCCAGCTCCAGCGGCGCCTGCCGGTTCGTCCCCAGCTTGATGAAGTCCAGCGCATCGTGGGGGTCCTCGAACCCCTCCGCAAATATCTCCAGCTCGTTCCCGTCCGGGTCCTGGAAGTAGACGCTCTTGGTGATCGTGTGGTCCGTCGTCCGGCTGATCGTCGCGCCCATCTCCTCCAGCCGCCCCTTCAGCTCCTTGAGCTCCGGCAGCCCACCCTCGATCTGGAACGCGATGTGGCTCAGCCCCACCTTGCCCCGCTCCGCCCCCTCGGGCGCTTGGAACAGCGCGATGTCATGGTGCTGCGCCCCAAACGACAGGAACGCCGCCCGGTGGTTCTCCTTCAGGTCGACCACCTCCAGCCCCAGCGCCCTGGTGTAGAAGTCCACAGACGTCAGCACGTCCGTAACACTCAGCACAACGTGCGCAACCTTGTTCACTCGTGCCATCGCTCGCCTCCTCGCCCGGGTAACAATTGCGCCAAGAGTAGCCGAGCGTCCCCGCCCTGACAAGCCGCACCCGCTCCCCTACCACCATACCGGCGAAAGCATGCCCCGTACCCCGATACGGGGCCGGTATCCAGGGGCGGGGGCCGGGATCCCTTCCCCCTCAGGGGGAAGGTTAGAGCCTGCCCCGTACTCGATACGGGGATGGGGGACTACCCCACCCAAACACCAATCCCTCGCGCCAACGCACTCCACCCTCCACCGACATTCCTGCATTCCCCCACCGTCATTCCTGCGCAGGCAGGAAT
>JAPONS010000003.1 GCA_026713825.1 Chloroflexota bacterium
ATCAACCTCCTGGACGCCCACGTCTTCGCCGACCGGGACCGCACCGCCGACTCGGTGGTGCGCGTGGCCCGGGGCCTCTGGGAGCAGTGGGGGCCGCGGATGCAGTCCATCCTGGAGCACACGGTCAAGACCCTCCACGAGGCCAACGCCCACCCCGACACCGACGCCCGCGACCAGCACACCATCCTGGACGGCCTCAGACTCCTCTCCGACGCCAAGTTCCGCGGGCAGGTGCTGGCCCGGGTCGACGACCCCTACCTCCTGGACTGGTGGGCACGGGACTTCGGCGGCTGGCACCGGGACTACCGGGCCGAGGCCCTGGCCCCGGTCCAGACCCGCCTGGGCTACTACGCCTCCTCCCGCCGCGCCCGGGCCATCCTGGGGCAGCCCGCCTCCACCGTCGACGTGCGCCGCACCATCCTGGACGGCGGTGTCCTCCTCATCTCCACGGCCCAAGGGCAGGCGGGCCGCGACGTCGCCGCCCTGGTGGGGGCCTCCCTCCTCAACCTGGTGGACGCCGTGGTGCGGGAGCAGGGGAGCCTGCCGCCCGAGCGGCGGCGGGGGGTGCTCGTTGTCGTGGACGAGATGCAGACCATGCCCGGCGTCGACTACGAGGGCATGCTCTCGGAGCTGGGGAAGTTCGGGGCCAGCTTCATCCTCGCCAGCCAGAGCCTGTCCAAGCTGGAGGACCTCTCCCGCGGCATGCGGGACCCCCTCCTGGCCAACGTCGGCTGCCTGGCCGTCTTCCAGGTGTCGGGCGCCGACGCCCGGCAGCTGGTCTGGGAGCTGGGGAAGGAACGGGTCACCGAGGACGACGTCACCTCCCTGGAGGTCCACCACTGCTACGTGCGGGCCACGGTGGGGACCCGGCGGATGCCCGCCTTCTCCATGCAGGTGCGGAAGCCCGAAGAGGGCGACCCGGAGACGGCGGTCCGGATCCGGGAGGCATCCCTGGACTACACCACGGCGGTGGAGGAAGTGGCCTACCGGGACGCGGACGCCGAGGAGCGGATCGCCGCCTACCGCCGGGGCCTGGCGGGGATCACCGACAAGACCCCCGAGAAACCGGCCGCGAAACAGCCCCACGCGGGCCGAACCCGCAAGGGCAAGGAGGCCGACGCCGGCGAGCCCGACAAGCCGGCGGCACGGGCCGGCAGCCAGGAGCGGGAGGAATGAGGCTCGGAGCGCGCCCCCTGGCCGTCCTCCGGCAGCTGGTCGAGACGCCCTTCGCCGATCGGCTGGAGTTGGCCGCCTTCTCAGGGCTGCCCGACCGCACCGTCTACCGAGCCGCCGCGCGGCTGGTGCGGGACGGACTGGCGGCCTGGCTCCCCCACGCTACACCCCTGGTCCCCTTCACCCGCCGCTACTACGCCACCCCCGACGGGCTGCGGCAATTGGCCTTTGAGCAGGGCATGCGGCCGGAGGATCTCCTCCTCGACAACCCCCTGTCGGCCGAGTGGCAGCGGGCACTCTTGGAGCGCCTCGACGGCGCCGCCGGCATCTACCGATTGGCGGCGGCAATTGCCATCGAGGAGGGGGCCGTACGTTTCCAGTGGCACCGGGCCCTGCGGCTGGACGCTTCCATGGCCCTGCCCGGCGGCCGCTCCCTGGGCATCCTTCGGTTCGGGCACACCAGCGACCGGACCGGGGCCGCCAAACGGGTCCGCAACCTCCTCCAGGGACCCCTGCCCGGGGCGCTCCTCATCCTGATGCCCGATCCCGTGCGGCTCCGCCACGCCCAGCGGCTGCTGGCCCGGGCGCCGGTCCGCGTCTTCCTTGCCGTCGAGGGGGAGGCGGTTGGCGCCGAACCGGAGTCGTCCGTCTGGCACCCCCCCACCATCGCCGCGGACCTGGGCCTGCGCTACGTGCTGACCCACCTGCGGCCCGGCGGCATCGTGCCGGCGGAGCCGTGGCACCGGAAGGTGTTGATGCCGGGGGACTTGGCGCTTGGTGACGGCGACGCCGAGACACCCCAGCACCTCCTGACGGTACTGCTCAAGCCCGCTGAGAAGCGTACTCTTGATCTGGTCTTCGACTGGCCCTGGGTCACCTCTGCGCAAGTTGCGGGGATGCTGGGGGTGAATGAAGAGAGGGTGCTGAAGGTGCTTGCGCGGCTGGGGAAGTTTGGGCTTGTGGCGGAGTCGGCAATAGAGGGGATGCGGCGATTGACTGTGACCGACCGGGGGCTGGCCTGGCTGGGGAGGCGTGACCGCACGCTGATAAGCGTCCTGCGGGATAGGTGGGGCGCCACGCTTCGAGACACGGCCGCGTCCCATTCTTGGCGAGACGTCGCCGGCAGGGTAACGCGACAGCTGCTGCGCAACCTCGAGCACACGGACGCCGTCTATGGTTTCATGGCGAAACTGGCGGTGTGGGCAAGGTCTCAAGGATGGGAGGTGGTGCAGATGGACCCGGCCTTCCGGGCGTCGCGTTACTTTTCCTTGCATGGACACCGCTACGCCGTCCACCCAGACGCCTTCGGCCTGTTGCGCCAACCGGGACGGGACGTGCCCTTTTTTCTGGAGTGGGAGCGCCGAGCGGTGCGGCCCGTCATCATGGCGGAACGGCTGGCACCCTATCTGCGCTACTTTGCGACCCGTAGACCCACGGACGACCATGGGGCACGGCCTGAGCTCACCGTCATCCTTCCTGATGCAGTTTCGGCGTCGCACTTTCAGCGGGCGGCACAGGCCGCCATGCGTCGCTCTCGAATAGTCCTGCCCTTGCGGATTGTCTACCCTTCCCGATGATTGGAGCCTTTCGAACACCGATTACTGAGGTCGACCACCTAGGACGCTAGTCTCCAAAACAGCAATCGTATGAAGGCATAAGAATGGAAATTGACTTTAGTGTCTAGGGTGCTATAGTACCGAATACAATCAATTTGGGGTTTCTATCGAACCTATGGGGAGATGCAATGACAACACTCAAGATTCCTAGATGGAGAACCCAGCCTCAACAGGTTTGGGTAAACTGTCAACTGATTAGGGATCTCGGTAGGGACGAGGAATTCGTAGTTCACTTCATAGCGAACGGAGAACATTACATATCCTTCGTCCCCAAACGTTTCGTAAATGCTACTGCCCGCCTTCTCCAAGGCCTCATCGTTGCAGATGTAGAGGGAGGGCTCCTCGTCGACATTCCAGTCGAAACACTAACTTCAGGTCCAAGAATCTTAGTGTCAGAGGGAGAGAGAGATTCCGTCTTGAAGTTTACGGGATGGGATTTGACCAATGGTACTTAGCGACCAAGAACTCTGGATGGAAATCGGTACCGGTCGGCTCTCCTTCGATCCCTCGATTTCACCTGAGCAAGTTAGTCCTTCTGCCATTGACCTACGCCTCGGCAACAATTTCACGGTGTTCAAGGAACCTAAGGAGGGAGTTACAACGATTCTCGATCCGACCAAGGTTGACAACATAGAGTCGATCATATCGGGATTCGCAGACGAAACGACAGTTCAGGATGGCGATCAATTCATATTGAAGTCCAAGTCATTTGTGCTTGCATACACGAAGGAGTATATTAGGCTGCCGAACTACCTAGCAGCCAGAATTGAAGGAAGAAGCTCCCTTGCCAGAATTGGCATATCCATCCACCAAACCGCCCCCACTGTCCACGCAACCTTTGAGGGTCAACTCAGGCTTGAGATTCTCAACAACGGGATGCTTGATTGTGCCCTTACGCCAGGTATGCGATTCTGCCAGCTTGTCATTGAGCGATTAGGTAGCCCGGCAATCTCTACTTTAAGGAGCCCGTTTCAGCAGCAACGGCAGGACATATAACCACTAGGGGCGCCTATTGCCCTTTCGCTCTTCGTGCCGGTCGAACTTTAGACCACGAGCAACTCCATGTCCTTTGCCAGTGCCCCTTAACTTTCTTTTGACACGACCTTCCCTGCTGTTTCGAGTTTCCCCTCTAGCGCCTCCCCAATAGGCACCGTGTCTTGACAGGAGCAAATACTGCGACCTTCATTGTCGCTTCACCGACAGACTGTAATCTCATCAACTTCAAATGCCATCGTCGACAGGCCCAGCGTGGCGCCCTACTGCTAGAAGGCTTCGGTGGCTCATGGTATTTGGTGACCAGGCCCAATTTCTGCGGATTCTCAATTGTAGTTGGCGGTCACGTCTGCTACGGGTGGTCTCCTTGGCTTGCTGGGAGAACCAGTCCTCGGGCCATCTCTGTGTTGGGCCCAAATGCCGATGGCACGAAGGTGGAGTAGTCAAGTAGTCAATAGAGTGTGCTACCGCAAAGAAT
This sequence comes from Chloroflexota bacterium, assembly GCA_026713825.1. Taxonomy (NCBI): domain Bacteria; kingdom Bacillati; phylum Chloroflexota; species Chloroflexota bacterium. The sequence continues at coordinate 4,261 of JAPONS010000003.1, forward strand.
GAAATTCAACCTCCGCTTACTGCCGACAATCCCGACGATCCCAACTTGACCTTCGTCGTCCAGTGTCTCCTTAACCCACTCCATCACCTTCCTGTCCGCGATGCTGGGATCAGCGGTTGTTTTCGGTGGATGTGAATGCCATTCGCCGATATACCCCAGCATGCCACTGGTCGCCTCTTGTATCCTCTGAACTGCCTGTTGAAGACCTTGCGAGCCACGAAGAAAGCCGTGGGGGCATTCCTGACTATCTCGTGGCGCCTCAGTCGCATCGACAACGTAAATTATCCGGCGCCCCATATCCGAAGAGCCTATCAGGATTCCACCAGTCTCACTCGGCAACTTCGCGTTGCGGTAATCCCTCAGTCTCCTCTCCAGTGTTGAGTCAAAGAAGATTCGCCACCCATTCTCTTTTCTGCGGTGCACACCCGATACCTCAATCTCTGTACAGATAATCGAATCTGTAGGCTCATCCAGTTTCCAGGTTACAATTTGTGCTCTGTCCGTTTCGTCGGTGCGCCTGATTGACCGACTCCCGATACCAGCAAAGACGCTAACCATATCTTGAGGAATCTGCGTGGAAACATCCCGACAGCCCACTCCGGAACGCATCGTGGAGGGTGGAGAGAGAAGCCCCGCTAAGTCTGTGTCGTGGGTCAGCGCTCGGTAGTGCTGCATTTCTAGGAAATCGAGAGGAACGCTTCTTTCCCTGTCCTCTGCAAGCAACGTCAGTGCAGTACCAGAGGGATTGAGAAACAATGAAACCCGACGGGCCGACGACTGAATGTTGTGACAAAGATAGCGTGCAACGGCAATAGACGCGGACATATCAAGAATAGTGCTGGCGGACCTCCACTCTGCAGGTGACCGCTTAGTGGGGGCATTAAGTCTTCCCACGCTTTCTACGACACCATGTGCTATTGCCGGCCCTTCGACAATGGTGTTCAGCATCTCTGCCAACCCTATCGCCTTGGGCCACCCCACTGCCCAACTCCCGAGGGCGTGGCGACCCATGTTGTGTGGCTGCAGGAGGTCGTTATCAACCAAAGTCCATTGACCGAAACCTCCCCGAACCAGGTTGACGACCACCTGTGAACCGAGAGATCCTAGGCCCACGGCGATCACATGAGAGGCATTTGGGTGTTGACCATTGACCTCCGCCGCTAGCGCTCGTGTAAGCCCTGGCCTAGGGTTTAAGGGCACAAGCTCTACATTCTCGCTTGCATCTACCATTCTATTCTCGTCGGTATCACACGATAGACTAGACACTTCCCTCGCTACGGCACTGAGTGGCCCCTTGAAGGCAAACGCCCGTAGCTCCTCCGACTCGACCTCCCCACCTGCAACCCTAGTCTTCGGAAGACGCACCAGCAGAACCAGACTAAAGCCATCGACACCACGCATTGCCTCGGTATTGCTTGTCAGACCATAGAGCCGCTCACGCAGGGTTCCCACTAGATCAACTCCGACTGGGAGCAAAAGTTCGTGCAATTCTCTAATTGTCCTCGGTGTCGCTTGAATCACACCATGTTGTTCGGGTTGACACGTCACCACTAGCGCCAAGCAACTAATGGACCGACGATTCTGATCCTCTCCAGACGAGGTAGGTCGGTCTCTACTTAGTCTTAGGTTGGCCCCCACTGTCTCACACGTCAGGATCATGCCCTCACTTGTGCTCGCGGCGGAAAACAGGCCACTAGGAACAATTAGGTTCTGAACAGGATCGAATATCAGGGGTTCCAGGGGTTGGTTGTCTCCATGCAGGACGCCAGCAGCCGTTTTCTCAAGCCACCACATGATTCGCGCGATTAACCTGGGTGCCGTGAGAGTTATCCTGACATCCTCCCAAGGCTCATAGTAGAGACACAAACTTCTCGGTTCACCTGGCCCTGTAAGGTTTGTATGGGGTGCTCGAGGGAAGTCCCGTCTCAGGGCTTCAACATAGGGATGCATGCCATCATCTTGGCGAAACACTAATAGGATGGGTTCGGTGTGGCGGATGTCATGCACAGGTCGCTGTGGTACTGTCGCTGATATGGCTAGCTCAACAGCCTCGGTTCCGTCGTCCCTGGAGCCATAGCAATTCAATAGCTGGACATTCGGGTTAGTAGTCGTTCTAGCGAATCTGGCGACACTCCTAGCTCTCGGGATGGTCAGATGTCTCGGCTCGACCAGCACCCCGGCTGCCTGGAAGTCATAATCACTCATCAGTACCCGTGGTCTCCGGCCCTAGGCGGGCTAGTGATAACTGCTCCAGTTACAGTTGGAGCAACTTTTTCGAGGGCGACTCCCAAGCCCCTGCCACTAACTTTCAGGTTCACTGGCCTTGGGCTCTCCTTTGCGGGATGTTCCATCGTAACAAGGTAGTGCCCCGCTATGTTCTGTGCCGCCTTCTTGTAGTATTCGGCAGCTTGCCTGTGGGGCGGAAGGATCTCGTCCGAACTAGGAATTGTCTTGCTGGGAGATACTATCGTCCCTGCCGTGTTTCCATACTTCTCATACAGTCGGCCGACACTCGGTACGGGAGTGGTCACCGAATCACCCCTTTCGGGTGAAAGAGAACGGTAACTGGAGTGATGAGGCACCTTGATTATGTCCCATTCCAGCCGGTCCTGATTTCCCGCTTTCTCGCTAGTCTCCACGATCCGACCGAGTACATCGTAGGGTGAGTCGCCGGTTAGCATGAGCTTGACTTGGCCTGGACCGTCTTTGATCGTAGCATGAAAGACCGTGCACTCACCGTTGCGGTCCACTTCACTCTCGTCGCGCTGGTCGGAGAAAGGGGCGTGAACGAAGAATTCGATCCCTGTACTCTCCAAGCTAAACCCCGGCATAAGGTCGCCCGCACCGACAATCAAGTTGCGACGAGCGCCGGGGGCAATTCCCTGATTCCGCAGCCAGTCGTTGAGAACCTCGGGGCGGGAAATGACTCGAATTCCCTTGCCTTCCCTCAATCTATGACGTGCCTCAGCTTGAATGACTCGACCCTCCGGAGACTGGTCCCACTTACTTTCGAGGATGGCAGCGGCAGGCACCCACATCTCCTTGATGCGAATCCGGCCGGGCCCTTGGTATTTCTCCGCGTGTTCGAGATGAAAGAACTCCGACGCCCCCGCAAAATGATCTGAGTCGAGATGGCTGAACGAGGCTACATCGATACTGTCGCGCCCTTCATTTTCAAACTCAGCACGAAGCGCTTGGGCCAAGTCAATCCTGCGATCATCGCCGCCTTGGAGTGTTGGCGCTGCAAAGTCAAACACGAACTTGCAGCCGCCAGCATCAACTAAACACGTGTCTGCGTTGCCTATGGGGAAAAAACGTACGTTAGCTTCCATTCCAGTCTCCTTTACTGTTTTCTATACGATAAGGCCCGTGAACCTCTAGTCTCCAACAACCCCTGGGGAACGGGACATTCTACAAACCCGACCCTTGCTTTGGTGTTGTGGGCAGGCCTGCCATGTAAATCCAACTTGACAGTTTACATTTTTCGATGTTATACCACCAATTGTAAACTGGTCAAGAGGAGGGAGGTAAGGGATGATAGGCGATCGACTGAAGTTGGCTCGCTCCGCCTCAGGACTTTCACTTCGAGAGTTAAGCGACCGCATTCACAATCGGGTCTCGGCTCAGGCGATTGGCAAGTATGAACGCAATGAGAGCATGCCCAGCTCTGGTGTCCTGATTGCCCTCGCTGACGCTCTTTGGATTTCAGTCAACTACCTTACTGGGAACCCGAGCATTAGCCTTCAGTCGGTAGAGTTTCGCGCTAAAGGCATTGCGAGCAAGAAGGAGGAAGACCGAATCAAAGCCACGGTTCTTCATAAACTCGAACGCTACCTCACAATTGAGAGGATACTCAACCTGCCCAGTATTCATTGGCAAGAACCCATGTCGGCTCCCTATCCCGTCACCCATGATCTATTAGAGGTCGACAGGGCGGCCAGCAGATTGAGAAATGACTGGGGGTTGGGGAACAATCCGATTCCTGACATGGCTGAGTTAATGGAGGACAGAGGTGTCAAGGTCTTGTTCTGTGAGTTGTCAGGAGTTGATGGCCTTACCGCCCAGGTACTCGGAGAAGGTCTGCAAGAAGCCCATGTGATTGTGGTGAACCTGGATCATACAAGGGATCGACAGCGATTTACAATTGCCCATGAAATAGGGCATATGGTTCTTGATGTTACGCCGGGAATTGATAAAGAAAAGGCAGCTTACCGCTTCGCCGGCGCGTTCCTCATGCCGGAAGAGGTACTCTGGGCCAAGATCGGCAAGCATCGTTCAGCAATAGATTGGAAGGAACTTCTCGCTCTGAAACTAGTATTCGGCATAAGCGTACAAGCAATCACATACAGATGCAAAGACCTAGGAATAATTAGTCAGGCGCTCATGGGGAGACTGTTTGATATTTTTGAAGAAAACGGATGGAGGAGCCCCCCGTACAGAGAACCACTTGATATACTGGATAGCCCTTTCGGACGATTCGAGAGGCTGTGCCTTCGCGCGTTGGCAGAACGGGCGATCTCAGAATCGAAGGCTTCCGAGCTTCTCGAAAGGGCGGTTTCTGATCTGGATGCTTTGTGGGAAGGGGAGCTAACCCAGTGAATGTCATGGTCGCCGATTCGTCCGCATTCTTGGACCTACAGCGTGGTGGATTCCTTGAAAAGTGTCTCGGGCTTCCTTACCAATTCACTGTTCCAGACCTGCTTTGCAGGGCTGAATTGGTGAATCGCACCACCGGGTCCGGCTTAGTCCCCCTCGGCCTTAGAGTGGAGGAACTCAATGGGGACGAGGTCAGCAGCGCCATGCGCTTTAGGCGGCAGCTTCCGACCATTTGCCTTCAGGATTCATTCGCGTTGGCATTGGCCACGATCAGGCGGTGGATTCTGCTCACCAGCGACGATGTGATACGAGCATTTGCCTCTTCAATGTCGGTTGCGTGCCGAAGCGTTCTGTGGATGATCGATCAATTATTCTACGCTGGCGTGGCCAACGCAGAGAGTCTTGTATCAGGACTAAGCGCGCTCCAATCTCACCCAGGGTGCCGCATCCCTCACAATGAGATAGCCGTTAGGATTGACCACTTCTCCTCAACCGCCAAATTACCCTGATGCCTCGACTCAGGTGCCAATTGAACAGGGCTAAACCACGCAATGAACTAGGGGTGACAGTGATTGTCGTACGATAAAGATGAATTAGCGAACGGCCTCGCTCGGGTCCCTGTCAAAGGAGTATTCCGGATACGGAAGAGAAATAGGGGGACTAGCCTCCTTGCGGTAGTGTGAGCGGACCGAAAGGTCACATTGGAGATAGCCCCAATTGATCATGCGGGCCTTCTCCTCGTCACTGAACGAGTTCAGGCGCGTTCTGGTCGATTCAAGCAGTGCCGTCCATCCCTCTGCTACCTCGAAAGGGCTCTTTACGGGATAGGCCTGAGTCCTCGTACCGACGGCCCACCAGGCGCCTTGCCTCTCTCCATTCTCAAGTTGTCTCAATGTGTCCCTCCGCCTAAGAGCCCTCGTCTGCTCGACGGCGATGGCAATCGGGCGCATCGTGCGATGGAAAAGGGTCCTAAGCGGAGCGCCGCCAATCTCAGATTCGAGTGGGCCACTAGCATCGGAGACCAAGAGTGTCCCAAATCTGGAAATCGGCTGTACGCCGAGGTTGTCGTATACCCCTCCATCCAACAGTGACACCCTCCGCTTAAGGTCAACACGGTCGAACAGTCTCGCGTACTCTGACCTTCGAAAGACGTCTGGATCCAACCTGAGAATCATAGGAGGAAACACTGGAGGTAATGCCGAGGAGGCAGCAAGAACATTCGCCAGATAGACGTTAGGTTTCTCAACAATACCGAGCATGTACGTCCTCATCGCGGCCTTAGAGAACGTCCAGTTTCGGCCCGTTTCCAGGTGGGCAGCGTTGAAAAGGAATTCTGGGGCGTCCGGCATGTCTTGAAGTGTGTGATCCCCGACAAGGTGCTTACGATAAAAGTAGGGTAGGGCGTTTGAACGCATCATAAGACTTCGCACTGTTGCCCATACGTCTATGTTTCGGCCGCAAAGGTTCCATATGGGCTCTACGACCTCCCGGCAAAAGTTGGAGGCTACTCCTTCGCCAAAATCAAGACTAGACCACCGAATGGCCAAGAGGCCGGCCAGAAGTGAGCCACCGGAAACAGACGAAATGCGATCTATTGCCCTCAGCAAACCAAGCTCATTGAGCCTCCATGCAGCGCCAAGATGGAACAGCGTTGCACGGAATCCCCCACCGGACAGAGCCAGCCCTACTTCACTCGGTCGTGCATCATAGAGGGAACCTTGGTTCAGCATACAATCCTTGTCCGGGACATTACCCAACTAGTACGAGAGTTGCCTAGGCATCATAGCCGTCGGATGAAGCCCGTCTTAGCTCGCCTTATACATGGTAACTCGACCATATCAACCTGAGAGAGCCACTTTCGGGCCTGACACCTGCAAATGATCAAGTAAAACCCCGTGCTACATTGACTGACGGGAATCCCAACTGCCCACCCCATCAACGTCTGTCGCGAGCAATTGGCCGGCCATTCCGACCCTTAGATTGAGCTGTTGCTGAATAGGCTCCTTTGTCCTGATGTGATAGCCATGGGAAATTGTGCCGTCGGATCCGGCACCGTCGTTGCCGATTTGACCAATGGAATTGATAGTTTGCTCCCTACAATGACCAGTGAATTTCAGCACTGCCGTAGGTCGCCAATCATTCCAACTGTGATTGAGTAGTCAGCACTGCAACTCACCCTCGTATCCTTCGAAGAATAAAGGGGCTTGCAGCAAGACCAACTCCTCCGGCACGCCAAAGTTTTCGGCAATCTCCCACGCTTCAGACAGGCCCTCGCCAACTACCTCTGTCGCATCCAATAGTAAAGCCTGGGCAAAGTCCTCCGCTTCCCGTTCTACCTTGCCTGCTAATCCTGTATGCATTCGCATCCACAGGTGGTTACCCGGATGTAGGACCTTGTGGCCGACGGCGTGGGCAATGACCCACCGGCGCCACGCCGGCGCCAACCGATCCGCTACGCCGATGCAATCGTCTACCATCAGCTCCTGCAACTCTTCCAACTGTAAGGGCACAACGGTCAAGCCCAGTAGGTTCGCCACCGCCTCAGCGTCGACCTGTCCGCGCAGCCCCAACTTGGTTCGGAGCTCCATGGCCCTTCGTCTCGCCCTATTCGGCTTCAACACTCTTAGCGCCCCCGCCGCCTGTTCCGCACGAATTGAATGAAGTCACGAATCGTCTCAACGTCCTCCGCCGGCAAATCGGCCACTGCCCGCCGGAAGGAGACCTCGCTCTCATTCAAGAGATCCGCCATTGCCTCGTTCCTGCCCAGCAGCCAATCTGTGCTAACCCCAAACACCTGTGCCAACGCCGTCAGGTGCTCAGGTGTCGGTTTCATCCTCCCGAATTCCCAACACCACACCGCATGCTGACTCACCGAAAGGATCGAACTGAGACTCTTCTGCGTCATGCCGGATCTCGTGCGGGCGTCACGAATGCGAGCGCCAAGTTCCTGCCAGTAGTAGCCATGGTTCTGCGCCATGTGCGCCAACCCTCCAATTCAGCCGATGCGACCATGATAACAGAACAATAGTTCTTGACAAGTAGACTTATGAAAACTTATAGTTTCTGACTAAGTATAGCTTATAGTTCAAAGTCGACTGCACGACGCGATTCAGCCGAACACCTCGATGATGGAGGCTTGAGAGGAGAGGTGCACAGCCACGCTGGCACGGAAAGCCATAGTTGCCACGAATTTGCTCTCGGAATCACGTTGGGGGATGCCAGAACCAAGTCATCATTGGACTCAAACTTGGGCATTGCTCGCAGTTGATTGAACGGAGCCACCCTTCCAGAGGAGGGACCACTACATGAAAATCATCGACCTCGCGCCCTACCATCCCAGCGAAGACGTCCTAGCCTCCTTGGTCAGACGCCCAGCTGCTCTCGAGACCGGCGTGCTCCCAGAAGACTTTGCCCTGCGCCTCGAACTGCTGAAGCAATCGAGCGGGCTTACGTGGAATGCCTTTGCCGATTGCCTCGGCGTCGATCCGAAAATAGTCCTGCGTTGGCGCCAAGGCTCGGAACCCAGTGGCGGACCAATGCACTCCTTGTTTCGCCTGGCGGCCTGCATACCCCATGGCCTGGATGTCCTGCTGATCGACGAGCTCCCGAATGCCCAGCGTTAGGAGGATTCCATGCCACGGCGCCACAGGACCTTTCGCCGAGCCCACCAACCCTTCCCGGCCGACTTTTCCCTACGCCTGCAACGATTCCAAAAGGCGTCCGGGTTCACCTGGAACCACCTTGCCCGCAGCCTGGGGACAAACGCCCTCACCCTGAGGCGATGGCGCAGCGGCGTCTCTCCCAACGCACAACACCTCCTGGCCTTGCTGTCCCTGGCCAAGGCTCTCGGGCTGGACCACATGCTTACCACACCGATTGTCGAGCAGCAGTCGCTGCCGCTAGAATGGCCGACAGATTCAGTCAATGCCAGCTAATCGACGAACACACCCTCCCTGGACAATGCTCCTCCATTCCTCCGGGCTTAGCTCGTCCAAGCTTGCGGCACTATAGTCTACCTTGGCTACACCCTAGCCCCGCTCCAGATTCAGTTACCCACCTACCCTACTCTTCGTCCGAGGGGTTATGGTTGGCAACAGAATCTGCACCGTCACCTAGCGTGTAGGGCCGTACCTCCGTGCACTCCCTCGGATGGGCTTACCTGCCCCCGCATTGCACGGCCAGACTTATAGAGCAAGTCCAGGAGCATTTGCATACACTTGGACTACTCTGCCTGAGCGAGGTCCGTTTCATTGGGAGAGGAACGACACAGATCCGCGACACGTCACAAGCAACCAAGGCCCGTCGAACTAGGTAATGTGCGGCTGCGCTTCAATCCCGGTCCCGATGCACAGGATCGGCTGCGGCGGGCCTTTGCCATCATTCTCGCCTCTGCACGACACAACTCCACTGAGGCCCCTCCCCGAGGCCCCGATGAATCCTCGTCACGTGAGGCGCCTCCCGATGAGTCGCTGTCACGATAGGTGCGCCTGAGCATTGTCGCTAACGACCGCAGCTAGACCATCAGGCCGGGCGCACCGCGAACTGAACCCTCTCGGCATGGGTCCATCTTGCAAGTCAGACCCCAAACGCCTTTGGCCAGCAAGGGAACTGCTTCCCGGTCACCAGACCCTTGAAGCACCATGAACTGCGACACTGGCGAATTGACGCTCTCAGCTATAGGCGGTAATCTGCATTAAAGGAGATGACCCGGCGGTGCTGGCAACACCCCGGGCCGTGGCGCCACCTGGTTGAGCAGGTGATGCGAAGGCATTCTAGCACTCGCTGACCCGCTTTCAACAGGAGGCGGGTCATTTTGATTTCAGAGGGCAACGCAAGAAGGAGGTACACATGCCGAACCAACTGCACACAGCAAGAGAGCCCAACCGGGCGGCCATCTACGCCCGAGTCTCCGACAAGAGCCAGGCCGAGGAGGACAAGACGTCCCTAGGCGAGCAGGTCGCCGACATGGAGGCCCACTGCGAGCGAAGGGGGCTCCGCATCGTCGCCCGCTACCAGGAGGTAGGGCGAGGCTGGTCCAAGAAGCGCCCCGAGTTCCAGCGCATGCTGGCCGACGCCTGCGACGGCCGCTTCGACGTCATCGTCTGCTGGAAGTCCGACCGCCTGAGCCGGGGCATGTTCCCCGCGGCGGCCCTTATGGAGGTGGTGGAGGCCTACCAGCTCCGCATCGAGTCGGTCATGGACGCCATCGACATGAAGACCTTCGGGCTCAGGGCCGCCATCGGGAAGATCGAGCTGGACAACTTCCGGGAGCGGGCCGCCATGGGCAAGCGGGGCGCCGCCAAGCAGGGCAGGATCTCCACCGGCCGCCTGCCCTACGGCTACCAGGTCGACGCCGCCGGGAGGGCTGAAGTCGTCGAGGCCGAGGCTGAGGTGGTGCGCCGCATCTTCCATGACTACGTGCACCGGGGGCTCGGCGCCGAGCGCATCGCCTGGGACCTGACGGACGACGGCGTCCCCACCGCAAGTGGTGGCCGCACCTGGCACCCCTCCGTCGTGCAGCGGCTCCTGGGCAACCCCGTCTACACGGGGACGTGGGCCTTCGGGCGGACCAGGAACATCGCCACCGACGAGGGGAACCGCGTCTTCCCCCAGCCGGCCGACTCCTGGATCGCGGTGCCGGTGCCGCCCCTGGTGGACGAGGAGACGTGGGAGGGGGCCCAGGCCGCCAAGCGGGCGCGGTACAGCGCCGCCCGGCGCAACACCAAGGCCCTCTATCTGCTCCAGCACCTGCTACGGTGTACGGAGTGCGGGCGCAAGTTCCGGGCCGTCTCCCGCTGGCGCACCCACGCCACCCGGGGCGGCAAGCGGGTCGCCTATGACCTGAAGGTGCCCCTGCGCTACTATGCGTGCACGGGGAGCGTCCTGCGCCTGCGGTGCCGGGAGAAGCCCACCATCAAGGCAGAGCGCCTGGAGCAGCGCGTGTGGGAGGAGGTCAAGGGAGTCCTGCAGGAGCCCAGCGTCATCATCGCTGGCATCGCGGCCCTGGGTAAGGGGGGCGGCGCACCCCTGGCCGAGGAACAGGCCAAGGTCGAGCGTGACCTGCGGGAGGTGCAGCTGGAGGAGCAGCGGCTCGTCCGGCTCTTCGTCACCGGCAGGGTCACCGAGGAGATGCTGGACCTCCAGCGCAAGTTCATCACCGAACGGCTGGAGCACCTGCAGGCCAAGGCGGAGGAGTACCGGTCCCGCGCGTCGACTGAGGTCTCCCGCGAAGAGTTGGCCGAGAGCGTGCAGGTGTGGGCGGAGACTATAGCGCAGGGATTGGACAGGCTGTCCGCCGAGGAACAGCGTGGCGTGCTGCGGGAGGTGGTGGACGAGATCACGGTGGACGGCGACAACAACCTCGTCATCACCATCGCCATCCCGCTGGAACAGGGCGAACAACAAGTTGCGTCGCAGGAATCACGCTGGCGGGGTGGAGGATGCTGCGGTGGCTGGTTGCGGGGTTCTGGATTCCTGCCTGCGCAGGAATGACGGGGGTGGGGGCGGGAATGACGGGGGTGGGGGCGCTTTGCCTTGACGCCCTTGCAGGGGCTGTCTAGCATGGCGTGGCCCAAGCCCGTTCCCCCCCTTCGAGTTTCCTCAGGGCGAACGGCCGTGCAACAACCCTGCAATCTCCACGGAGGCTTGAATGAAGGGTCAGTTCCAAGTCATCGATACGGTGCGGCATGTTATCGAGCCGCCGGACCTTTGGGAGCGGTGGTTGGAGGAGCCGTACAAGTCGCAGGCGGGGGTGCGCGTGGACGAGAGCCGGGGGGCGATGGTGGTGAATGGGCGGCCAGTGTCCCGGAACGCGGGGGACTTCATCGCGAATGCGACGTACCGCGAGATTTACGCGAATGCGGTGTCGCAGGACTTCAGCCCGCAGTCGCAGCTTGCCGACATGGACATCGAGGGCGTGGACGTGGGGTTGATGCTGCCGACGGCGGGGATGTACGCGATCTGGAGCGACCACATCGACGCGGAGCTGGCGTCGGCGATGGCGCGGGCGTACAACGACTACCTCGCGGACTACTGCAAGGCGGACGCGCGGCGGCTGAAGGGGATCGCGCTGCTGCCGCTGCAGAGCGTCGAGGCTTCAGTCGAGGAGCTGCGGCGGTCGGTGGTCGAGCACGGGTTCGTGGCGGGCTTCCTTCGGTCGAACCCCATCGTACATCGGGACCTGCACAACCGGGCGTACGACCCGCTGTACGAGGCGGCGCTGGAGTTGGGCGTGCCGCTGGTGGTGTCGAGCGCGACGGGGAGCGTGCTGCCGGAGCTGGGCGCGGACCGGTACGCGGACGACCGGTTCTCGCACGAGGCGGTGTCGAACACGTACGAGATGTGGGTGGCGATGCTGTCGCTGTTCGCGCAGAACGTGCTGGAGCGGTACCCGGGGCTGAACGTGGGGGTCCTGGGCGCGGGGGCGAGCTGGCTGCCGTTCTGGGTTGAGCGGCTGGAGGAGCACTGGGGGGAGATCCCGTTCGGCATCGACTGCCCGAACGTGCTGCCGCCGGACTATGTCATCAAGCGGCAGGGGTTTGTGGCGATGGAGCCGTGGGAGACGGGGACGGCCGACGTGCTGCACGAGGTGGGCGACCAGGCCGTGGTGTGGGGGAGCCAGTACCCGTGGCCGGCGCTGGCGTCGTTCCCGAACGAGCTGGACGCGTTTGTGGCGGACGGGTCGCTGTCGGACGAGCAGAAGCGGAAGGTGCTGTGGGACAACGCGGCGGGGTTGTTTGGGATTGAGTAGGGGGGCGTGAGGTGAGGGCGACCACGAGGGTTGCCCCTACGGCTGCGCGCTGCTCGACGTGGGCTGGGCGAACGGCGGTTGGTTAGCGCGGCGTTGTTGGATGCGGGGGGCCCTCCCCTGGATCCCGGCCTTCGCCGGGATGGAGGCGGTGGGGGTGGACGGCCCTTCGACGGGGTCAGGGCGAACGGGGGCGGTTCCTGCCCGTTGGCGGGACGGGCGACTCGCGAGTCGCCCCTACGAGGGCGGAGGGAGTGGTCAGGTTTGTCGGGGTTCCTGCCTTCGCAGGAACGACGCAAGGGTAGGAAAGGGATAGGGATATGCCAGTTGATCCGCAGGTGCAGGAGTTTCTTGATCAGATAGCTGCGTTGGGGTTGCCGCCGCATTATGAGGTGGGGGCGGTTAAGGCGCGGGAGAATGCGAAGATGCGGCCTCGCGGGGCGGGGCCGGAGGTGGGGGCCGTCGAGAACCTGACGGTGCCGGGGATGGACGTCGACGTGCCGGTGCGGGTGTACTGGCCGGGGGACGACGGGCCGTTCCCGATCCTGGTGTGGATCCACGGCGGCGGGATGGTCGTCGGGACGCTGGAGACGTGCGACGCGGCGTGCCGACGGCTGTGCCTGGGCGCGGAGTGCGTGGTGGTATCGGTCGACTACCGGCTGGCGCCGGAGGACCCGTTCCCGGCGGCGGCGGAGGACAGCTACGCGGCGGTGAAGTGGGCGTCGGCGAACGCGGGGTCGATCAAGGGCGACGCGTCGCGGCTGGCGGTCGGCGGCGAGAGCGCGGGGGGGAACCTGGCGGCGGCGGTGGCGCTGATGGCGCGGGACCGGGGCGGGCCGTCGATCGTACACCAGTCGATCATCAACCCGATGCTTGGGCTGGACTTCGACACGGAGTCATACCTACGGAACGCGGAGGGGTACTTCCTCACCCGGCGGACGATGATGTGGTACTGGGAGCAGTACCTGCAGAGGCCGGAGGACCGGGAGAACCCGTACGCGGTGCTGATGTGCGCGGAGGACCTCTCGGGGCTGCCGCCGGCGCTGCTGATGGCGGGGGAATACGACCCGCTGCTGTCTGAGACGGAGGCGTACGCGGAGCGGCTGCAGGCGGCGGGGGTGGCGGCGACGTTCAGCTACTACGCGGGTGCGAGCCATAACTTCTACAACATGCCGCCGTCGGTGGACATCGCGGTGCGTGCGATGGGGGAGATCATCGAGGCGGTGCGGGCGGCGTTTGGGAGCGGGGTGAAGGCGTAGGGGTGACCCAATGGGCCTGCGGCCCCCCGTACCGCTCCTTCGAGAGCCTCAGGGCAGGCTTCGATTTCCCTCAGGGCGAACGGCCCCGCCCACCCCTGGATCCCGGCTTTCGCCGGGATGGAGATGAAGGGGTAGGGGGCATTTCCGCGAATTTGCGCGTTGGGGATGCTCCCTCGCCCTGCACCTCTGGATTCCTGCCTTCGCAGGAATGACGCGGCGGGGGTAGGCGGGGACATCAACAGCAAGATTGAGAAGGGATTTCTGTATGGCACAGAAGGGTACGGCCCTGGAGGACATCAAGCTTGACGTGGAAGAGGGCGACGGCGGGTGGCGGGTTGTTGCGCTGGAGGATGGGGGGCCTCGGGTGATTGCTGAGGGGTTGCCGCAGGAGTATGCGGAGCGGATGAAGGTGGTATGGAACTTCTGCGAGGGGTTCGGCACGGCCTCTTTCAGGCAGGCGACGCTGCACATGCTGATGGACGCGATGGAGTAGGGGGCCGGTCAATGTGAGCGGTCGCGGGGGTGGTTCGCGTCATGGGGCGCGCACGGCTCTACGATTTCCCTCAGGGCGAACGGCGGCCAGGGCGGCTGGAGGGTCGCCCCTACGGATGCGGCGTTATGTTGACTGTTTCTTGGGCGCTGGCTTAGAGTCAGCGGCGACACAGAGAGAGGAGGAGCGCCATGCCGTTTTATGAGAGGGGCAAGACTCGCATTTACTACGAGGAGGCCGGGGCCGGGTTCCCGTTGATGGTGATTCCGGGCGGAGGGCTGAACTCGACGGTGGCGGGGTTGCAGTCGTCGGTGCCGTTCAACCCGCTGGAGGTGTACAGGGACGACTTCCGGGTTATCGCGGCGGACCTTCGGAACGCGCCGTTGGGGCAGTCGAGCGGGCCGGTGGAGATCGACCGGCCGTGGGACGCGTACTCGGAGGACCAGCTTGGGCTGATGGACCACCTGGGCATCGGGGAGTTCCTGGTGATGGGGTTCTGCATCGGCGGGCCGATGATCCACAACCTGCTGCGGCTGGCCGGGGAGCGCATCGTGGCGGCGGCGATGATGCAGCCGAGCGGGTTCCGGCCGGAGGCGCCGGACCTGTTCTACCAAAACAACATCACGGGCTGGGGGCCTCCGCTGTGCGAGAAGCGCCCGGACGTGACGATGGACATGGTGCACGACTTTCTGACGAGCATGTACACGAATCGGGCGGACTTCGTGTTCACGGTGTCTCGCGACTTCGTGCGGTCGGTGCAGACGCCGCTGCTGATCGCGCCGGACGACGTCACGGCGCACCCGTACGCGGTGGCGATGGAGGTCGCGGGGCTGGCGCCGAACTCGGAGGTGACGATCTACCCGTGGAAGGACACGCAGGAGCACGTCGACGAGGTGGTGGAGCATGCCCGGCGGTTCTTGCAGGCGCATGCGCCTGCGGGGGCTGGGGTGTAGGGGGTGGGTGCTGGACGCTGGCGCGCCCCCGTTCTCATCTGCTAGACTAAAGAGGCAATGGAGACGTCGTTTGTCCCCAAAGCCCACGTAAATGCGCCGACCTTAAACAGGTTCGGTCGAACGGCTACGGCTTTCGGGAGGACGTAATCTCTTAGAGATTCTCTTGCATTTCTAAAGGCCTCCCCGGAATGGCGGGGAGGCCTTTAATTTTGTGTTGGAAGGCAATCACCGGATGGCCAAACGATGCAGGGAGGCGACGTTATGCCAAAGGACTTCATTTCTTTCCTTGATTGGTCTGCTGACGATTTGGGCGACCTAGTTGAGGCGGCGCAGATCTTCCGCCAGTTGTGGGTGAGAGGGAGGTCTCCATCAGCCCTCAAGGGGCGGCGCATCGCCATGATGTGGGGTGCAACGGGATTCCGGAACCGAGCTGCGTTCGAGTTAAGCATAGCTGAGCTCGGTGGTAAGTCCTTCGAGATTCTAGGCACTATCAACGCAAACGAACCTCTGGAAGACGTGGCCCGGTACTTGGAAAACTGGTTCGATGCCATCGTCGCAAGGACAATAGCACACGACCAGATGCTGAGGCTGGCTCGTTCGGTTCAAATCCCGGTGATAAACGCCAGAACACCGTTTAACCACCCCTGCGAGATACTGGGAGACTTGGCCTATATTAGGGAACAGAGAGGCGACTTGGCCGACTTGCGTGTCGCATTCGTCGGCGAGGCGACGAACCTCGGGCACTCTTGGTTCGAGGCCGCGGCAAGATTTCCTATACACGTCGTCCAAGTGTGTCCTGCGGGATATGAGGTCGAAGCGCAGTTCCTTGAAGGGATCGCACGCGATGCCGAAGGGGAAGTATCTGTTTCTCAAGATATGCACTCAGCATTGGCCAATGCAGATGTCATCTATACCGACTGTTGGCCGACAGCAGGAACCGACGAAGATCAACAGAAGATAAGGGATCTATTCCTCCCATACCAAGTCACGGAGGAGATACTTAGGACATGTTCACAGGATACTCTCTTCCTTCCGTGTCCACCCGTTCACAGGGGCGAGGAGGTGTCGGATGGAGCGATGAACTGGCCTGGCTGCCGCGTGTTCGATGCCAAAGAATACCTACTACACGCGCAAAGTGCTCTCTTGGTCTCTCTCCTAAACTCCAGCGTAGGAGGTATCCAAGAGTGGTTGCGGAGAGGGTGATAGGGGATTGGTCGGTTCCCCGTCGAACGCCCAAGGATAGACTTCAATTCTCCTCTGGGCGAACGGCCCCTCCCCTGGATACCGGCCTTCGCCGGTATGGAGGTGGGGGGTGGCTTCCTCAAATGTGCGGGGCTACTTCTTCTGCTATTACTTCCAGGTGGTCCATGTAGTTGTGGACGGGGTTCAGGAGGAGGTGGTTGGCGCCGGCGTTGACCAGCTCCGCTAGTTTTTCTGCTATGTAGTTGGCGGGGCCTACTATGCTCCATTGTTCTGCGAGGTCCGGGTTGCCGTAGAAGCCGCCTATCCATGAGCGGAGGCCGGCCCAGCCTCGGGCTTCGTCTGTGTCTATGGCGAGGTAGACTCGCTTGGTTACGCCGAAGGTGGCGGGGTCCCGGCCTTCTTCTTCCAGCATGTTCATGAGCTCGCCGCGCTCTCGGATGAAGGCCTCGTTGGTGCTGGAGCCGGCGCCCATCCAGCCGTCGGCGAGGCGGGCGGTGCGTCGGAGGGCGTCGGGGGCGCGGGCGCCGAACCAGAGCGGCGGGTGCGGCTTCTGCACGGGCTTGGGCTCCATCTTGACGCCGGAGAGGGTCGCGTAGCTGCCCTCGAAATCAGCGGCCTCTTCCGTCCAGAGCGCCTTCATGATGCGAATGCCCTCGGTGAAGCGGGCGACGCGGCGGTCCTCGGCGAGGCCGTAGGCGGGGTACATGCGGGTGTTGGTGCCGAGGCCGAGGCCCACGGTGAGGCGGCCTTCGCTGAGGTGGTCGAGGGTGCCGAGGGCCTTGGCGAACTGCACGGGGTTGCGCAGGGTGCTGACGAATACGGACGCGCCGATGCGCACCTGCTCGGTCAAGGCGGCGACGTAGGAGAGCAGCCCGATGGGCTCCAGAGACGCGATGGCGCCGGTGATCTGCTCGGCGACCCAGAGGTCATCGTAGCCAAGAGCCTCGGCGCGGGCGACGAAGCGGCGCACGAGGGCCATGTCGACCTGGCCGTCGGCGAAGCCCTGGGGGACGGCGATTCCGAGTTTTACTCCGCTTTTTGTTTGCATGGGGCCTCCTTTGCGTCGGGGGTGATTGTAGCACGGGGGTGGTGGGGGAGATGGCGGTCGCGGTGGGGGTGGGCGCTGCGGCGCCCCCGTTCGCCCTTCGATTTCCCTCAGGGTGCACGGCCCCGCCCGACCCGTGGATCCCGGTCTCCGCCGGGATGGAGGGTGGGAGTGGCATGGGAGAGGACAACCACATGGGTTGCCCATACGTGTGTCAGGGGCGCCCTTCGACGGGGTTGAGGGCGAACGGCCTCCCGGCCCTGCCCCTCTGGATTCCTGCCTTCGCAGGAATGACGAGTGAGGGAGCAGGAATCACAGTAGCGGGGATGGGGGGACGGCTCCGGCGGTTGACCGTGCGGTGGCGGGCAGCTACGCTGCGCCTGCCCGGCGGCCCTCAGATTGGCTGCTTGCTGTCTAGTGAAGTTGGTTATTGTTTGTAAAACATTTGTTATGCATATGATTTACAAAAAGACAATCAGTCATCTCCCGTAGCTGAATACTTACAGGAGACAGGCGTGGCACTTGGTGATCAGGCCAAGATTGGGATTTCGTTGCCGCAGGCGTTTCCGGATGGGGCTGTGCAGCCGGCGGTGATCTCGCGGTTTGCGCAGCGGGCCGAGGACCTTGGGTACCACAGCCTGTGGGTGCAGGACCGGTTCATGGGGCGGACGACGTGGCTGGAGCCGCTGGGGTTGCTATCGTTTGTGGCGGGGGTTACGTACGACATCCGGCTGGGGGTGGCGACGATGCCGCTGCCGTGGCACAACCCGGCGCGGCTGGCGAAGTCGCTGGCGTCGCTGGACCAGCTTTCCGGCGGGCGGCTGATTGCGGGGCTCTCGCTGGGCGGATTTTATGTTAACGAGAACATGCCGGGGACGGCGCCGGAGCGTCGGGTGGCGGCGTTCAACGAGGGGCTGGAGGTGATGCAGCGGCTGTGGACGGAGGAGGACGTGGACCTCGACGGGGCGTTCTGGCCGCTACGGAACGCGACGCTGGACCCGAAGCCGGTGCAGTCGGCGGGTCGCGGGCACATGCCGATATACCTGGGCGGCGGGAGCGAGGGGGCGATACGGCGGGCCGTGCGCATCGCGGACGGGTGGATCGGGGCGAGCTCGTCGACGGTCGAGACGTTCCGGTCGCAGGCGGCGCTGGTGCGGGAGGCGCTGGACGCGGCGGGGCGGGAGCGGTCGACGTTCACGATCGCCAAGCGGCAGTTTCTGGCGCTGGACGACAGCGTCAAGCGGGCGACGGCGCGGATGCGGCAGTGGGCGGAGCGGAGCATCGGGAACGCGGACCTGGGCGAGCGGGTGAGCCTGCGGGGGCCGAGCGGCGAGGTGGCCGCGGGGCTGCAGGAGATTGTTGACGCGGGGGCGGATCTGGTGGTGCTGAACCCGGTGGACGACGTGCTGGCGCAGGTGGAGCATCTGGCGCTGGTGATGGGGTTGGAGAACGACGACCGGTAGGGGGGACGAGAGGGGTAGGTGGCATGCGCCGTGTGGGGATGGCGGGCCCCCGTTCACCCCCTTCGAGAGCCTCAGGACAGGCTTCGATTTCCCTCAGGGCGAACGGGGGCTCCCCGTCCCACCCCTGGGCTTCGGGCATTCACGGGGAAGACGGTTGCAGGTGGGGCGAATAGCGGGATTGGGTGGTGGGGCGACGTCCGTTGTGGTGTGGGTCCCCCACCCCTGGATACCGGCCCCGTATCGGGGTACGGGACATGCTTTCGCCGGTATGGAGGTAGCGAAAG
>JAPONS010000004.1 GCA_026713825.1 Chloroflexota bacterium
CCCCGACAGCAAACTGGACGTGCTCAACGACTCGGACAACGTATTCATAATGGTGGACGAGGCCCACCGCACCCAGTACGGCACGCTGGGAGCGCAGATGTCGCGGGCGCTGCCCAACGCGGTGATGATCGGCTTCACCGGCACTCCCATCGACAAGGGGTTCGGCCACAGCACCATGAAGCGCTTCGGCCCGCTCATCGACTCCTACACCATCCCCCAGTCAGTGAAAGACGGCGTTACCGTGCCTATCTGGTACGAGGCCCGGATGCCGGAGCTGCACATCGAGGGGCCGAACACGCTGGACAAGCTCTTCGACGCCATGTTCGACGACGAAACGGACAGCGTGCGCGAGGAGATACGCCGCCGCTACGCCAACCGGGAGACGGTGGCCGAGGCGGAGCAACGCATCCAGATGATCGCCTTGGACATCGCCCAGCACTTCAGGGACAAGGTGCGCCCCAACGGGTTCAAAGCCCAGGTGGTCGCCCCCAGCCGCGCCGCCGCACTGCGCTACACCGAGCAGCTGAGGGGCTTCGGCCTCAGCGCCTACCCCATCATCACCACCGGCCACAACGACGGCCCCGAGTTCCAGGTCGCCAAGGAACTGGACCAGGAGCAGATCACCAACGCCTTTGTCGACCCTAAGGGCGAGCCGGAGGTGCTGGTTGTGGTCGACATGCTGCTAACCGGATTCGACGCCCCGGTGGAGCAGGTGCTCTACCTGGACCGCCCGCTGCACGAGCACGGTCTGCTCCAAGCCATCGCCCGCGTCAACCGCCGCTTCTCCCACGAGAAGGACGGCACTCCCACAGAGAAGGGGCACGGACTCGTAGTGGACTACTGCGGCATATCCCACGACCTGGAGCAGGCGCTGGCCAGCTTCGAGTGGGACGACGTGCAGGACACGATGCAGCCGCTGGAGGAGGACCCTGCCACGGTCATCGACGCCGCGGCCGTCCGGGCTGAATCCCACTTCAGGGGGCGGGACCTGAGCGACACCTGGGCCTGCGTCCTTATGTTTGCGCCGGACGCCAACACCGAGGGCAACTACAAGGCCGACCTGTTCGAACGGTTCAACTTTGATTACCGCCAGTTCTCCCGCCTGATGGACCGCCTGCTGCCCGACCCGAGAGGGCTGCCCTACGTTGACCGGCTGGCCCGGCTCACTTTGATCCGCTCCTACGTACGCTCCCACTTTCTCCGCGAGAACGCCGACGTCAATTGGACCGACATCGGCGCCAAAGTGAAGCAGCTCATAGACCAACGCATCAGCGCAGAAGTGCGCGAGATGATGCGGCCGGTTTCCATCCTCGATCAGGACTTCGACGAGAAGATCGCCCACCTGCCCCACGCCGAGGCCCGCGCCTCGGTCATGGAGCACGCCATCCGCGCCCAGATTCATGAGCGGCTGGAGCAGAACCCGGCCTTCTACGAGCGCCTCTCCCAGCGTCTCGCCCGCATCATCAAGCAGATGCGGAGCCAGCTAATCGACGCGTCCGAAGCCTACCGGCAGATGGCGGTGTTACAGGGTGAGGTCCATGGCGAGGCCACCGTCGCCGCTCGGCACGGTCTGTCGCCGGTTTCCCTGGCCATCTACGGAATCCTGCAAGGGCCGACCATCGAGGAGACAGAAGAGGAGAGACAGGTCCGACAGGATGCAGGCTCATACGTCATAGACGTGGACTCCGATATGCGGGACGTCGCGCTGAGGGTCGAGGAAGTGCTGACCGGGCATGCCGTGATCGAGTGGCAGACCAACGAGGACGTGCAGCGGCAGATGCGCCGGGACGTCAAGGGCAGCCTCCGAGCCACGGGTTTGTATGACGAAGCCCAGATGGACGAGCTCGCCAACCTGATCGTGCAGGTCGCCAAGAGCCGGGTGTAACGTGACTGAGCTTGGCCGGATCAGGTTCGGCGACGCCACCATCGAGTACGAGGTCCATCG
>JAPONS010000005.1 GCA_026713825.1 Chloroflexota bacterium
AGCCTCGGGACGCTCGGGGTACTCGAAGAAACCGGCGCAGTACGACAGACGCCTTCGAGGTCGACGCGTCCACGGGGCAGATCAGGGTGAAGAGCGGGGCGACGCTGGACCACGAGACCAAGAGCTCGTACACGGGGAAGGTCATGTGAACCGTGCAGGGCTAGGCCGTCACCGCCACCGTGACCATACAGGTGCCGGGCATGCCGCCGCCCCGGAAGCCGGACGCGCCGGAGGTGACGAGGTCGGCAACCGATCCAACGACGAGGCTGGACGTGACCTGCCTGAAGCCGATTGAAGGTCTTGCTAGAAAGTCTGCCGTGTGAGTAACGGGTAGCGTCAGGTCAGGCCGTAGGAGTGGAACGAGGGAGGACCGTCGCAACGTGTATCTCACAACGTCGCTCAATCTCCCTTGCGCGAGTGGCCCCCATGTCACGGCGTTGGATCCTGCTCTTTAGTTCCCCTCCGGCATCCGATAGCCGACTCGGGGCTCGGCGAAGATGTACTTTGGGTTGACGGCGTCGTCGCCCAGCTTGCGGCGGAGTCCAACCAGCAGGGTGCGTAACGCCCGCACGTTCCCCGGCTTTCCCGGACCCCCCCCCCGCCTCAACAGCCGGTCGTGGGGCACCACCCGCCCGGCCTCCATCGAGAGCGCGGTCAGCAGGTCGAACTCCGTGGGCGTCAGGGGCGCGACAAGCCCTGAGACCGTCACCCTGCGCGTGGCGTAATCGATGGTCAGGTCGCCCAGCACGAAGGGCTCCGCCGGCGCCGGGAACTCGGGTTCCCCGAACCGCCGCAGGGCTGCCTTTACCCTGGCCACCAGCTCCGTCGGCGAGAAGGGCTTGACGATGTAGTCGGTGGCCCCCTGCTCCAGGACCCTGGCGACCACCTCGTCTCTGCCGTAGGCCGACAGGAATATGACCGGGATGCGGGAGACGGCCAGGATGTCCCCCATCAGCTCTGTCCCGTCGTACTCCGGCAGCATCAGGTCCAGCAGGGCCAGGCAGGGGCTGTGCTCCCTCATCAGCGCAAGCGCCTCATCCGGGTCTGCCGTCACCACCGCACGGAAGCCCGCGATAGAGAGGGCGTCCCGGACCGATCTGAGTGTCAGGGGGTCGTCGTCCACCACCAGGACCGTTCCAGCAGAAGGCCCGCTGTCCTGGGAGCGGGCGGGACTACGAGCCGGTTCTGCCTCTCGGACCACCGGCAGGGTGAAAAGGAATCGCGCCCCCAGGCCCGGCCCGTCACTCTCGGCATGGATGCGGCCCCCGTGGGTCTGCACTATCCCCTTGCAGATTGCTAGCCCCAGGCCGGTGTCGCCTGCCGCGTCGGGGTCCTCCCGGCGAGAGAACTTGCGGAACAGGCGGGGCAGGTCCTCGGCGGGTATCCCCCGCCCCTGGTCGGCCACCGAGACCTCAACGTGCGCGCCCGCGAGCGCCGCGCTCACCCGGATGACCGAGCCCTCGGGCGAGTGCCTGGAAGCGTTGGAGAGCAGGTTGCCGATGATCACCCTCTACCTGTTCGGGCCAGCCTAGGCGGGCCTCTCGGCACATTGTGAGCAGACATACACAGTAGTAGTATTGGCATGCAGGGATTCTCACGCTCCCTGCTCCTCCCGCCCGCCGCTAGGGGACTGTAGCGGCGGGCGGCCTGCATTCGCTAGGACCCCGACGGTCTGGCCGTGACCGCTCGACTATTGACGGTGCTGGTCGGCGAGGAGGCTGCGCCAATCAGCGCATGGGGGCGGTCCCTCCGTAGGCGCATGGTACATTCCGGCCGTCGACTTCCCCGAGAAGGGTGGTCATCTGAGGTGGCGCGTTGGACGAAGGCGAACGGTTGAAGGCGGAGAACCAGGCACTGCGGACCCGGATCGCGGGACTGACCGAGGCCATCCTCCGCATGAACGAGGCTCTCGACGTAGACGCCGTCCTGCAGGAGGTTGTGGACGGCGCGCGCTCCCTCACGGGTGCGCGCTACGGTGCGGTCACCACGATCGACGAGGCCGGTGAGTTCCAGCACCTGGTGGTCTCGGGCGTGACGGAGGAAGAGCAGCGGGGGATGCTCGAAACGCCCAACGGGTGGGGGATCTTCAGGCACCTGAGCGGGCTGCGGGAGCCGCTGAGGGCGCGCGACTGCGTCGAGCATCTGGCGTCGGCAGGGTTCCCGGGGCTCCAGCCACCGATCGGGGCGTTCCTGGGTCTGCAGATCCGGGAGGGCGAGCGGCACGTGGGACACATCTGCCTGGGGATGGAACCGGGAGGGCAGGAGTTCACGGAGGCGGACGAGGAGACCCT
>JAPONS010000006.1 GCA_026713825.1 Chloroflexota bacterium
CGTGGCGGGCGGGGGCGGCTGGGGGGGGGGGGGGGGGGGCGCCCGGGGCGCCCTCGGGGGCCGGGGGGGGGGGGCGGCGGCCCCCCCCGGCGGGGGGGGGGGGGGGGGGGGGGGGGGAGTCCCCTACCCCCGCAGTCTCGACTCTAACGCCCGCCCCAACCCCAACCTCCATTCCGGCGAAAGCCGGAATCCAGAAACCCCGCATCCGACAACCCCGCAACCGCCAACCCCTTCACCCCCAGCCTCATACCGGCGAATGCCGGTATCCAGAACCCCCGCATCCAACCCCTCCCCCAACCGCCAACCCCTTCACCCCCTACCGTCATTCCTGCGTAGGCAGAGCCTGCCCCCGCGAAGGCGGGGGAATCCAGACGGGCGGCGGGGCCGGGGTGGCGCGGCCCCCTTACCCCCGCACCCGCTGCCGCTGCCCCGTCTCCGACGCCCGCTCCACCGCATCCAGCAGTCGGTGCAAGTCCGCCGCCTCCTGAAAGTCCGGCACCAGCCCCGCCGGCCCTCCGGCAATCTGCTCGCCGAAGCGCCGGTACATCTGCGCCACGTGGAACGGCGCTCCCTGCGGCGCCTCGTCCGGCGTCCACACGTCGTCCACGTCGATGGGGATGTCCTCCAGCCGCTCATCGCCCGCACGGCCGCCCTGAATACGAAGCGGGTTGGTGTTCGGCCCCCCGGCCGACGTCGCCACCAGCATGCCGTCCCTGCCCACGATCTCCATGCGAAAGCCGGGGCCAAGCTGCGGCGCGCTGCCGATTGACGCGGACACGATGGCGCCGTTCTCCAGCGTCCCGCTCACCGCGATGGTGTCGATGGCGGTGACATCCACCGTCCGGCCCGTGTCCGTCTCGTCCCATATGGGGATGCGGACGCCGACCTGTCCCGACACCTCGGCGAAGGGGCTCACGGCGAACTGCAGTGAGTCGATTGAGTGGCCGAAGGTGATCGTAAAGGCGCTCGCCCCCGCCTCCTTGGCTGCTCGCCATGTGCCGTCGGCGGGCCGGGCGGTGATGCCCGCGGCGGTGTGCGTCAGGCTGCACGACAATACCTCGCCGACGTAGCCCTGCTGCACCATCTGCCGCAACTTGAGCACCGTCGGCGAGCAGCGTCCCTGCAGCCCCACCATCGTGTGGACGCCTTTGGCCTTGGCCAGGTCGGCCATCTCCCGCGCCTCCGCCTGCGTTGCGCCCAGCGGCCACTCCGTGTAGACGTGCTTCCCGGCCTCCAGCGCCGCCATCGTCAGCTCGTGGTGGTACGGCACCTTGACCGCGATGGACACCACGTCGATGTCCGGGTGTACGACCATCGCCCTGTGGTCGTGGAAGCTCAGCGGCACGTTGAACCGCTCCGCAGAGGCCGCCGCCGTTTCCGGGCGGCTCGTGCAGACGGCCGTCAGCGCCAGCTCCGGCAGCTTCTCCAGCGCAGGCACGTGGGCCCGGCTCCCCCAGCCATAGTCGACATTCACGCCAATGAGCCCCACGCGAAGGGGCCGAGTGCTCGTAGTCACAGTATCCTCCCGGGTAAAGATTGCGGGGGCATTGTACCAACCCCGTCGAGGTTTAGCCCTGTTCCACCGGCGGCAGCACCCCGCGCAGCCACGCCGACAGGTCGCCGACAAGCTGTCGGCTGATCTCGTGTCCCATCGCGTACTCGTGGTACTCCGTCTGGTATCCCTCGGCCTCCAGGAAGCCGCGCATCATCCGCGCCTGCTCCACGGAGATCTGCGGGTCGAACTCCCCGTGCCCGACGAACACCGGCTGCGTCCGCTCCGTCGGCAGCAACCCGAGCAGGTGCTCCGTGTCGAACACCGCCGCGCCGAGCGCCACCACGCCCGCGAAGAGGTCCGGCTTGCTCAGCCCGCACAGGTAGGCCATCCGTCCGCCCTGCGAGAATCCCCCCAGCACCGCGTTCCCCGGCTCGACGCCATACGCGTCCATCACCTCGCCGAAGAACCCCAGCAGCTTCTCGCGGCTCTTGGCGTCCTCCTCCGGGTCCCGCCGCCGCTCAGGATGCGTCCAGCTATAGCCCACGTACCCCGGCGCAAGCTCCAGCGACTCCGGTCCGTTGGGAAACGCGTACACGTACCCCCGAGGGTTGATGACCGGCGAGAGCCCCGCCAGGTCCTCCATGCTCGCCCCAAACCCGTGGAGCATGATGACCATCGGGTACTTGCGGTTGGGGTCGTAGCCGTCCGGGTGAACGGTCAAATAGCGGAGGTGCGAGCCCGCAAACTCCTGCGCTTCCATTGCCATGGTGAAGGCGCCCTTTCTGCCGCGCTCCTGCGGCGAGAAGTCCTATTCCATGTACATCCCGCCGCCCACGTGGAGCGTCTGCCCTGTCGTGTACCCGGCGTCGTCCGAGGCCAGGAAGACGCACGCCGCGGCCACCTCCTCAGGCGTGCCCAGTCGCGCCATCGGGATGTTCTGCCGCCGCGAGGCGTCGTCCGGCACGACGACTGCCGGTTGGCCCGCGGCGTACGCGTGTTGGTCGAAGCGTTCCGTGTCGATCGACCCCGGCGCGACGACGTTTGCCCGCACGCCCAGCCTGCCGTAGTCGAAGGCGATGCCGCGCATCAGCCCGAGGAGTCCCGCCTTGGCCGCCGCCACCGCCGCGCTGTCCTTCCGCACGCCGAACGCGGCCATGCCCGAGATGGCGATGATGCTCCCCGATCCCGCCTCCACCATGTGCGGAAGCGCAGCCCGCGAAAGGTAGAAGGCCGCGTCCAGGTCAACGCCCATGACGCGACGCCACTCGTCGTTGGTGAACTCCGTGATCGGCTTGTGCGGGCGTACCGCCGCGTTGTGCACAAGCACCCCCACCGGCCCCAGCGCCGCCGATACCTCGTCCATCATCCGGTCCACCCGCTCCGGGTCCGACACGTCGGCCAGCACAGGAAAAGCCCGCCCGCCCCGGTCCTCGATAAGCCTGGCAACTTCCTCGACATTCTCCCGGTTCTGCAACCCATTGACCGCCACGCTCGCGCCCTCGGCCGCCAGCCCCAGCGCAATAGCCCGCCCAATGTTCCGCCCAGCCCCGGTAACCAGCGCCACCTTGCCCTCAAGCTTCAAAACAGCCCCCATCCACTCCGACATGCGACCCGCCCATTATGCCCATCGCCACCCGCCCCCTCAACCCGCCTCTCCCAGTCGCGTCACTCCTCCACCCTCTCCCGCGTCATTCCTGCGAAGGCAGGAATCCAGAGGCACGGCGCCTCCACCCACAACCCCCGTCGCACCTGCCATTCCCCTGAAACCCCGCCGTAGGGGCGGTTCGCGAACCGCCCGTCCCGCAGCAGCGGGACCCCCTCCGCCCCCAGCAGCGCTTGCCAGACCCACACCCTCTGCGGTCGTCCCTGCGCAGCCAGGAACCCCCACGTACCTGCCCACCCTGACACAACCCCATAGCGCGCAACGAGCCGCCCGAGCTACCCTCACTCCATGACAAACGCACCCAGCCCCATCCATCACGACAACAGGGGCCGCGCAACCACCGCCGGCCCCGCAAAAGCACACCAAAACTGCAACAAAATGCAGTCTTTTGTAACTCGTAGGCGGCTCGTCAAGGCTCAACACGCCCAGGGCGTGTTCAATCGAGTCGTATCTGTAGAGGGCAGTTTCGTAGGGGATCGTTCTGCAAAAAGAACACTGAAGCGACTCGAATCGAATCGAATAAAGCCGGCCGTGGAAGGTCGCCAGCTACGCCCGGGTCCCCGCAGTGTCGGCCGTCGTGCGAGACACGTTGATGACGCCCTTGATCCCGTCCAGCCGCGTGAACAGCCGCGAGAGCTGCGCCACCCCCGTCGTGTACAGCGTCAGCGTGATGACCGCCGTCCCGTCGCCCGGCTCCCCCGTCACCACCCCCGCGATGTTCACCTTCTCGCCCGCCACCATGACGGTGATGTCCCGCAGCAGCCCCACGCGGTCCCACCCCGTGATCTCGACGCGTACCGGGTGCAGGTCTTCGGTCGGCCCCCACGTGACCTCCACCAGCCGCTCCTTCTCGTCCTCATGGATGATGTTCGGGCAGCTCGTCCGATGCACGGTCACGCCGCGCACCCGGGTGATGTACCCGATGATCGCGTCGCCCGGCACCGGGTTGCAGCACCGGGCCGTGCGCGTCAGCAGGTCGCCCGTGCCCAGCACCTTGATGCCCGTCGTCGGGCTCTCCGGCGGCTGCACCGGGTGCGTCGCCGCGATGACCGCCGGCTCCTGCTGCGGCGCCAGCCGCGTCTCCACCTGCGTCGCCGTGATGTCGCCCCGCCCCAGCGCCACGTGCAGCGCCTCGACGCTGTCGTACTTCAGCGCCTTTGCCGCGGCCGCCTCCGTCAGTGAGCGGGGCAGCCTGCGCAGCGTCTTCGTCAGCAGCTCATGCCCCTGCTCCATGTGCTCGCTGCGCTCCAGCCTCCGGAACCACTGCCGGATCTTCTGGTGCGCCGACGCCGTGTTCACGTACCCCAGCGCCTGGTTGAGCCAGTCCATGCTCGGCCCGCGCGTCACCTTGCTGGTGACGATCTCCACCGTGTCGCCGTTCTGCAGCGGCGTGTCCAGCGGCACCAGCCGCCCGTTCACCTTCGCCCCGATGCACTTGTGCCCCAGCTCCGTGTGGATCAGGTACGCAAAGTCGATGGGCGTCGAGTTCGTCGGCAGCTCCCGCACGTCGCCCTTCGGCGTGTACACGAAGACCTGGTCCTTCAGGATGTCCGTCTTGACCGACTCCAGGAACTCGTCCGTGGCCACCACCTCGCGCTGCCACTCCAGCAGCTGCCGAAGCCACGTCATCTTCTCCTCGAACTGCCCGTTCTTGGCGTTGCCGCCCTTCTTCTTGCTGATCTCCTTGTACGACCAGTGCGCCGCGACGCCGTACTCCGCCAGCTCGTGCATCTCGTACGTGCGGACCTGCACTTCCATCGGGATGCCGCCCTCGCACATCACCGTCGTGTGCAGCGACTGGTACAGGTTCTCCTTCGGCGTCGCGATGTAGTCGTCGAACTGCCCCGGCACCGGGTGCCACAGCTGGTGTACGACGCCCAGGGTGTTGTAGCAGTCGCCCTTGGTCTCGACCAGGATGCGGATGGCGTACAGGTCGCGGATCTCGTCGTACTCCCGCCCGATGTCCGCGTACTTGTTCATCTTCTGGTAGATGCTGTAGATGCTCTTGGGCCGGCCGTAGACGCTCCCCTGGATCTCCGCAGCCTTCAGCTCAGAGCGCACCCGCTGGCACTGCCGGTTGAGGAACGCCTCGCGCTCGGCCCGGCGGATCGCCAGCTTGCGGGAGATCTCCTTGTACACGTCCGGGTTGAGCGTGCGGAAGGCCAGGTCTTCCAGCTGCCACTTGATGTCCCACATGCCCAGCCTGTGGGCCAGCGGCGCGTAGATGTCGAGCGTCTCCTGCGCGATCGCCCGTTGCCGGTCGGGAGGCAGCGGCGCCAGCGTCTGCATGTTGTGCAGCCGGTCCGCCAGCTTGATGACTACGACCCGCACGTCCTCCGCCATCGCGACCAGCATCTTGCGAATGCTCTCCGCCTGTGCGTCCCGTTCGAGGACCTCCTCCGCGGACTTGTTCTCTGTCAGCAGGTCCAGCCGCGTCAGCTTGGTGACGCCGTCGACCAGCCGCGCCACCTCCGGCCCGAACATGCCGGACAGGTCGCCATGCGTCATGCCGGTGTCTTCGATGACGTCGTGGAGGAGCGTGGCGGCCAGCGTGGCGGAGTCCTGCCGGAGGTCTGCAAGGAAGAGGGCTGCGTTGAGGGGGTGCTCGATGTAGGGTTCGCCGGACTTGCGGAACTGGCCTTCATGCTGGGAGGCGGCAAACTCGTAGGCCTGCTCCACAAGGAGAAGCCGGTCTTCAGATAAGTACGTGCTTGCCTTGTCCAAAAGGTCGGACAGTTGAACGGCCATGTCACCCCTGCCCGTTTGCGCTATTGGATTCTAGTCTATCACGATTGGGCCATTTGACCAGTGCCCGGCAATACGGTTTGCTTTACGCTTCCAGACCCATTGGGTATGCTTGAAACGCCTGAAATACGTTCGGAACCGGAGGAAATCCCCGTGCAGTTTCGCCTTCCAAGGGGCACCCAGGACAGGCTCCCGGAGGACCAGCCGTACTGGGAGTACGTCACGTCCGTCGCCCGCGAGCAGGCCCGCCGCTTCGGCTACGGCCAGATCGACACCCCCGTATTCGAGAACGCGGGCCTCTTCCACCGCGGCATCGGCGAGGGCACCGACATCGTCGAGAAGGAGACCTACACCTTCCCCGATCGCAGCGGCGAGGACGTCACCCTCCGG
The DNA here is from genome assembly GCA_026713825.1 of Chloroflexota bacterium. NCBI lineage: Bacteria > Bacillati > Chloroflexota > Chloroflexota bacterium. Next base: position 6,294 of record JAPONS010000006.1, read on the forward strand.
CCCGAGGGCACCGCGCCCGTCTGCCGCGCCTACCTCGAGCACGGCATGCACACCCGGCCCCAACCCGTGCGCATGCACTACTTCTGCCCCATCTTCCGCTACGAGCGCCCTCAGGCCGGCCGCCTGCGTCAGCACCACCAGTTCGGAGTCGAGGCCATCGGCGACGGCGACCCCTCTATTGACGCGGAGGTCATCGACCTCGGCTGGCGTTTCACGACGGCCCTCGGCCTGCAGGGCCTCTCCCTCGCCATCAACAGCATCGGCGACCCATCCTGCCGTCCCCAGTATCTCGCGGCCCTCAAGGACTACTACACGCCGCGTCTCGGCGAGGCCTGTCCCGATTGCCGGATGCGCTACGACCGCAACCCGCTCCGCATGCTCGACTGTAAGCGCGCAGACTTCGCCTGCCAGGACCTCGTCGCCGAAGCCCCGCGCATCACCGACCTCCTCTGCGCCGCCTGCGACGACCACTTCGCCAGGCTGCGGCGGTACCTGGAAGCCCTCGAAATCCCCTACTTCATCAACCCCACCCTCGTGCGCGGCCTCGACTACTACACCCGCACCGTCTTCGAGATCCTCCCGCCTGAGGAGGGCGCCCAGAGCGTCGTCCTCGGCGGCGGCCGCTACGACGGCCTCATCGAGCAGCTCGGCGGACGCCCCACCCCCGGCATCGGCTTCGGCTCCGGCATAGAGCGGCTCATCCTCAACGTGAAGCGGCAGGAGGGCGCCGCGCTGGCCCATGGCGTCCCCGTCGGCGCCGGCGTCGGCCGCCCCGGTGAGGGCGCGGGCGCGCGCCCC
>JAPONS010000007.1 GCA_026713825.1 Chloroflexota bacterium
GAGCTACAACTACTCGGGGATCAACAACTTCCCGCTGCAGGACATCTGCCAGATCGAGGACCAGGGCGGGCCGATCATGGACCGGACGCGGGAGCGGCTGACAAGCCAGGACACGCTGAACATCCACATCCGGCACCAGCTGATCAAGGCGGCCCGCGACCTGCAGGAAGGGCAGGAACCGGCGGCCCCCCACCGGCCGGAGTTGTTCAAGGTGCGAAGCGGCAACGTCTCGGCGCCAAAGGACAAGCCGATGATGGAGATCTTGCGAGAGGCGCTGAAGGACCTGGTCCCGACGACATAGAGTCAGGGACTATTCCTACTGGACACTCTTTAACACGGCACACAGATAGAGGCGGGGGGCGAGTATTGACGAAATACGGGAGCGTTTACTTGTCAGCCCGTCATATGCGAAGGCCGGAACTTCTGGTAGCTCGGGAGCGGTTGGAGGCGGCGGGCCTCAAGGTGACCTCCCGTTGGCTCGACGGCCTGGGCCAGTCCGGCAACATCGCGCAGATGTCACGGGAGGACATCGAGCAGTCCGACGTGTACATCCTGCTCGGCGACGAGCGGGGGGACAGCGGACACCGCCATGTGGAGTTCGGCATTGCCATGGCGTTAGGCAAACCAATCATTGTGGTGGCCCCTGAGGCGGAGAATATCTGGCAACGCCTGCCGGGGGTCACCGTCGTCCAGGGGTGGGAAGAGGCCTACATACTAGCAGGAGGGGGATTACAGTCATGAAACGGCGGATCATGCGCGCGTTCATAATCTTTGGGGCTCTGCTTATGCTGCTCTCGTTAGTGGCAGCTTGTGGTGGGGATGACGACGACAATGGCACGACGTCCACCACCACCGACTCGTCTTCCACGACGGCTGCAGCAGTCCCAACGACAGCCGCAGCGATGACGGACACCGGCAGCGCCGCCCCGGCGGCGGACGCCATGGAGTCGTTCCCATCTGCGGTTGCGGAAGGGCAGTACAAATTGGAGCCGGATGAGGGCATTCCTCAATACGGCGGTTATCTCCAGCTGAGCGCCGGCGAGGACCCGAGGTCCTTGAACTTCCTCGACAACGTCTCCGCCGGAACCGGAGGAGTGTTGCAGGGGGTCTACGACCGGCTGGTTATCTGGAAGTTCGAGGGTGGCGAGAGAACGTGGAAGGAGATCGCCCCCGGCATTGCCGACAGTTGGACAGTGAGCGACGACGGAACGCAGTGGACGTTCAAGCTGCGTGATGACGTCGTGTTCCACGACGGCACGCCGTTGACCTCCGCGGACGTCAAGGCCACCTACGACCACTACGTTGCGTCCGCCGCTGGCGAGATTGATTTCCGTCCGCCCGCTCGGTCGTACGTGGGTCCCTTCGTCGAGACCGTCGAAGCCCCGGACGATTACACCGTGGTGCTCAACCTGAACGCGCCGGCTGCGGTGTTGCTCCAAAACCTGTCTGCTGCATGGGCGAACATCGTCTCCAAGAAGGACATTGACGAGAACGGCTTGGAATGGTTCGTCACCAACTCCAACGGAACCGGCCCCTTCCAGTGGGTGCCTGATAAGTGGGAGCGCGGCGTCAGTTTCGAGCTTGAAAAGAATGAGAACTACTGGCAGGATGGGCTGCCCTACCTGGACGGCAAGCGGTACACCATCATTTCGTCTTCCTCGCTGCTCCGGGCGGCCTTTGAGACCCAGGCCATTGACGTGACCACCGCCGCTGGCGTCGGAAACGTCGACGAGATTCTTAGCAAGCTCGGCGACAAGGTCCGCGTCGTTGAGGGCCCCGGTGGTTCGCCCGCCTGGGTCATGTTGAACACGACCAAGCCGCCATTTGACGACGTCCGTGTCAGGCAGGCCATCTACTTGCTGATTGACCGTGATGAACTGGCAAGCAAGATGCTGCAGGGAGCCCCGGGCTTCATCGGTACGTGGTTTGAGCCCAACACCTTCTCGGGCGGCTACGGCACGTCTCTGGACGAGTTGAGGCAGTCGGACCCGTCTTACATGACTGACAAGACGCAGGCGATTGCGCAGGCCACTCAGCTGTTCGCAGCGGCCGGCGTTGACCCCAGGGGCATCGAGCTGACGGTCATTTCACGGGGCAACTCGCCAACCGCTTCCACGTTCCTCGGAGGCCAGGTCCTGTCGCAGCAGCTGTCCGAGGTGGGCTTCGACGTCGAGTTTAGCGCCCAGGAGTCATTGGCTGCGGTCGAGGCGCTCAGGTCCGGCGAGGGCTGGAACGCCACCGTCTACACGAGCGCGCTCCCGTACCCGGCGCCTGAGTCCATGCTGAACCGGTACTTGTCCAGCACCGGCCAGCGGAACTACTCGGGCCTGGTCGATGACACCATCGACACTCTGGCTTTGAGTATCACCAGCGCCACCAGTGAGGAAGAGAGGCGCCAGAACATTACCGCGCTTGAGAATTACCTCAGGGAAGGCAAGAACGCCATGTTCTTCGTCTACTTCGGTGGCGTGCAGTTCCTGGAGCAGAGCTACGTCCACGGCCGCCGCTTCGTCTCCTCCTGGTTCGCGCAGTACGACGAGCGGACGTGGGTCGATGAGAATTCGCCAACGCGCTAGCGTGCGCGCCGACAGTTAACAGAAGACTGTTTGAAGTCTGATACTAAAGGGGGGCGTCATGGCTCGTCTTGAGGGAAAGGTCGCTCTTGTAACGGGCTCCGGACCCAACATCGGCAGCGGCCTCGCCTACGGTCTGGCCATGCATGGCGCCAAGGTGGCATGCAACGACCTGAGCCCGGAGGCGGCGGAGAAGGCCGCGGAGCGTATCCGGGCCGATGGCGGCGAGGCCATGGCGCTCCCTGGCGACGTTACGAACGAAGAAGAAGTCCGGGAGTACGTCCGGAAGGTTGAGGACGAGTGGGGCAAGATCGACATTCTCGTCAACAACGCGGCAATCCTGGGCGGACGGGGCGTGCTCGAGTACGCCTATGACGCCTACGAGCGGCAGGTGCGCGTCATCACCTCCGGCAACTTCCTGAACACCAAATACGTGGCCCACTCGATGATCGAGCGGGGCATACGCGGCAGCATCATCTGCACCCTTTCGACGGCCGCATGGTCGGGCACTGGAAGCGTGGGCTACTGCACGGGCAAGGGCGGCATCGTGAACTTCATCCGCTCGTGCGCCGTTGAGCTTGCACAATACGGCATTCGCGTAAACGGGTTCACGCCCATCGCCACCCAGCCTGACAACCCGGAGATCGTGGAGCAGTGGAACGAGCGGCAGGCGCAGGCCGGAGGCGGATCTCGCCAGCTGTTCACCCCGATGGGTCGGCAGCCAACCCCGACCGACTACGTGCCCGCCGTCGTGTTCCTGGCATCCGACGAGTCGCTGATGATTTCCGGGATCGACATCAAGATCGATGGTGCGGCGAGTTCGAAGCATTGGCGCTGGCAGGGCCCCGACATAGAGGCGCCTCAACCGATTTCCGTCTGGGGACTGTAGCTGCCGCTAGACACAAGCGTTTCACCAGTCTTCAACCAATGGGGGTTGCTTGGGACGCTGACACGGGTATCCTGTGTCAGCGCCAGTCTTGTTATTCTGCGTGAAGACACATTTGGCGGTAGAGGAAGCGGTCAATGCGCGAGTACATAGCGAAGCGTGTTCTGCTGATGGTGCCCACTGCCATTCTGGCAACGCTCATCGTCTTCACTCTGATGAAGATCGCGCCGGGTGACCCTGCAACCGCAATTCTTGCCGACCTGGACGTAATCAGCCAGGAGGCGGAGGCGGAAGCGCAGATCCGGGCGCAGCTCGGGCTGGACAAGCCTCTGCCCATTCAGTACATCAACTGGCTTGGCTCCGTTGTGCGCTTCGAGTTTGGCGAGTCCATCTGGCAGTACCGCCCGGTCCGGGACATCGTGCTCGAGCGGCTGCCGAGGACGCTCGAGCTGGGCGCGCTCATCGTGCTCCTGACCGCAATATGGGCCGTGCCGGGCGGCATTATCTCGGCCGTGCAACACAATAAGTTAACGGACCAGGTGCTGCGGGTCTTGAGCATTTCCGGGCTGAGCATCCCCAACGTGTGGCTGGGAACGCTCGTCATATTCGTCCTGGCCGCGTACTTCAACTGGATCCCATCGCTTCGCTGGCACAGCCCCACGGAGGACCTGGGTGCGAACCTCTCGCACATCATCTTTCCCGCGATCATCGTCTCGTCCTCGACCGGCGCGTCGATCCTGCGCATGACGCGCAGCCAGATGCTGGAGGTGCTGCGGGAGGACTACGTGCGCACGGCCCGCGCCAAGGGACTCGGCTTCCAGATGGTCCTCATACGCCACGCCCTGCGAAACGCACTCCTGCCCGTGCTGACGCAGTTCGGGGGTCTCATGGGCGTCATGGTCACCGGCGTCGTGGTGACGGAGACGATCTTCCAGGTGCCGGGCATGGGCAGGGCGATGGTGGAGGCCATCGGAAACAGGGACTATCCCATCATTCAGGGGTTGGTGCTGCTCAATATCGCGATGGTGCTGATGATCAATCTCATTGTTGACCTGTTGTATTCGGTCATTGACCCACGCATCCGTTACTCGTAGTACGTGAGGGAGCCGGCGCATGGCGATGGAAGGTGACGCGGCTGCTGTCAGGGCGGAGGAAGGAATCGTCCTGCGGACGCAACCGTCCTTTACAACGAAGCTGGCCCGATGGTGCCGGAAGAACCCCGTCGGCGTCGTTGGGTGGGTGCTGATTATGATCCTTCTGGCCATGGCGGCGTTCGCGGACGTGGCGTCCACCCACGAGCCCAACAACCTCGCCGGCAACATCAACGAGTTGCCGACGTCGACGCACTACCTGGGGACCGACCTCGTTGGCCGCGACATCTTCAGCCGGCTGCTTCACGGTGCACGGGTCTCCTTGGCCGTCGGGTTCTGGGCGGTGTTCATGGGCGTCACAGCGGGCCTCCTGCTGGGGCTCGTCAGCGCGTACGTGGGAGGGGTATTCGACCTGCTCATGCAGCGGCTCGTGGACGCGAACATCGCCATACCGGGCATCGTGCTGGCGTTGGTGATCGTCGCCGTGCTGGGGCCGAGCGTCACGAACGTGATCATCGCCCTTGCCGTCAACTATATCTCGACGTCCGCGCGGGTGACGCGGTCCGTGGTGCTGCGGGAGAAGGCGCGGGTGTACGTCGAGGCGGCAAGGTCGCTTGGCGCTTCCAGCACCCGCATCATGTTCCTGCATGTGCTGCCCAACTCGATATCGCCGTACCTGGTTCTGGTCAGCGTTTCCATCGGCAGCGCCATCATCGGCGAGGCGTCCCTGAGCTTCCTGGGAGCGGGCGTCGGCGCCGACACGGCGTCCTGGGGCTCGATGCTGTCGACGGCGGCGGCGCGTCCTTACGACGTGTCCTGGACGCTGGCCCTGGCCCCGGGAATGGCCATTGCCCTGGCGGTGCTGGGCTTCAACCTATTCGCCGACTCGCTGCGGGACACTTTGGACCCGCGGCTGCGGAACCGGTAAGGCGAGATGCGCAATCGCTCGACCGGGGCCGCGTTGGTCAGCGCTTTGCCGCCGGCGCGGGGGTCCGAGACACAAAGAATGGATGAGCGTGCATGAACCTTCTGGAAGTGAAGAACCTCTCGACTTACTTCTTCCAGGAAGACAGCACCGTGCGAGCGGTGGACGACGTCAGCTACGACCTGGAGGAGGGCGAGACGCTGGCGCTGGTGGGCGAGAGCGGCTGCGGCAAGAGCGTCAGCGCCCTCTCCATCATGAGGCTCGTCCCTGACCCGCCTGGCCGCATCGTCAACGGCGAGGTGATCTTCAACGACATAGACCTGGTCCGGCTCTCCGAGCAGCAGATGCGGACGGTGCGTGGCCGGGAGATCGCCATGATCTTCCAGGAGCCGATGACCTCGCTGAACCCGGTGCTGACCATCGGCCGCCAACTGACGGAGGCGCTGGAGCTGCACCTGGGGATGACCAGCTCCGAGGCGCGGAACCGGGCAGTCGAGCTCCTCGACATGGTGGGCATTCCGGAGGGCCGGCAACGGCTGAAGAGCTACCCGCACCAGTTCAGCGGCGGCATGCGCCAGCGCGTCATGATCGCGATGGCCCTGAGCTGCAACCCCAAGCTGCTGATCGCCGACGAGCCCACGACGGCGCTGGACGTCACCATCCAGGCCCAGATCCTCGAGCTCGTCCAGGAGTTGTGCAAGGAGCTTGGCACGGCGGTCATTCTGATCACCCATAACTTGGGCGTCGTGGCGCGGTACGCCCACCGGGTCAACGTCATGTACGCCGGGAAGATCATCGAACGGGGACTGGCCCGCGAGATCTACCATGAGCCGTCGCACCCCTACACGCTGGGCCTGCTGCGTTCGGTGCCGCGTCTGGACGTGACGCGGAGGGAGCGCCTCGAGGCCATCGAGGGCCTTCCGCCCGAACTGGACCTTCTGCCGAAGGGCTGCGCCTACTATCCGCGGTGCCCTTTCCGCATGGACCGGTGCCTGGAGGAGGTGCCGCCCCTCGAACCCGTCGCCGGGGGCCACCTGGCGGCGTGCTGGGCGAGCGAGACCGTTTACCAGCTCGCAAAGGGAGCACAGCAGCGATGACTGAAATGACTGCAGCGGCGCCCGCCAACGGCCACCCGGCCGACCCGCGCGACAACATTCTGGACGTGCGCAACCTCAAGATGTACTTCCCCATCACGTCCGGATTCATCCTCCAGCGCAGGGTGGGCGACATCAAGGCTGTGGATGACGTCAGCTTCTTCGTCCGGCGCGGCGAGACGCTGGGACTGGTGGGTGAGAGCGGATCCGGCAAGACCACCATCGGTCGCTGCATCCTGCAACTGGAGAAGCCGACGCAGGGCGAGGTGATGTTCGAGGGCACGGACGTCACCAGAGTCAGCCGGGAAGAACTGCGAGCGCTCCGCCGCCGCATTCAGATCATCTTCCAGGACCCCTACAGCTCCCTGAACCCGCGAATGAAGGTCCTGAACATCGTCGGCGAAGCGCTGACCATTCATAAACTGGTCAAGAGTAGGCGAGAGTACCGGCTGCGTGTTGGTGAGCTGCTGCAGCAGGTGGGGCTGAACCCGGAGATGGCCAACCGCTACCCGCACGAGTTCAGCGGCGGGCAGCGGCAGCGCATCGGCGTGGCGCGGGCGCTGGCCGTGCAGCCTGAGTTCATCGTCGCCGACGAGCCTGTTTCGGCGCTGGACGTGTCCATTCAGGCGCAGCTCATCAACCTGCTGAAGGACCTGCAGCAGGACCTGGGGCTCTCGTACCTGATGATTGCCCATGACCTGGCCATCGTGCGGCACGTGTCGGACCGGATCGCGGTGATGTACCTCGGCAAGCTGATGGAGGTGGCCTCCTGGACCGACCTCTACGAGACGCCCCTGCATCCGTATACGACGGCGCTGCTCTCTGCGGTCCCGATTCCGGACCCGGACATCGAGTCGGAGCGGGACCGCATCATCCTGCAGGGCGGCATCCCGAGCCCCGCGAACCCGCCGTCCGGCTGCGTGTTCCACACCCGGTGCCCCATGGCGATCGACGAGTGCAAGACCATCGTCCCGGAGCTGCGGGAGATCACCCCGGACCACTGGGCCGCCTGCATCCGCGTGTAGGCGGTACGCGGCGGCGCTCCAAGCACGTCTCAATCCAGAATTGGAGGTAAGGAGCCATGAAGAGAGAGTGGGAAGAGGTCAAATACCACGTGGCGGTAGCCAACCGCATCCTGGCGGAAACCGGCTTGGCGGCCGGGTTCCGGGCGTCCCTCGGCCACGCCAGCCTGCGCCTGCCAACGGACCCGGACAAGTTCATCGTCAAGGGACGCGGCTACGAGGTCGACGCCCTCTTCAGCATCACGCCGGAGCAGATGATCGTCTGCGACCTGGAGGGCAACAAGGTGGACGGGCCCCTCGGCACCACCCAGTGCATGGAAGTAAAGATGCACTCCTGCATCTACAAGTTGTACCCCCACGTGAAGTCCGTTGTCCACGTTCACCCCCACTACACCATCCTGGCGACGACGCTGCGCAAGCGGCTGCGCCCCATGAACCAGGAAGGCATCCAGCTTGTGCGCAACGAGCTTCCGGTGTGGGACCACGTGAAGACCGTCCAGACCGACGACGAGGGCATGGAGGTCGCGGCCCTGCTGGGCGACGGCAAGGCCATTCTGCTTCGCGGGCATGGCGCCACGACCGTGGGCAATTCCCTGGAAGAGTCTGTGATGAACATGCTCCAGCTGGAGGAGCAGGCCAAGATGAACTACTGGGCCTACTCCGTCGCCGGCGAGGATCATGCGTACATCGAGGACGCGCTCATCGACGAGATGACGAACCGCACACCGGCCCACGAGCTCCCGCACTTCAAGCCTTACATGCCCGCGGGTGGGCGCGCTCCACGCGTCGGAGGGGTCTGGGAGTACTACACGCGGCTGGTCACCGGCGATCCGTCGGCGAATCCGCCTATCAGTCCGCTGTAGGCAGCGCTTTCGGTCTCGGCCGACTACAACGCCGGATGACGTCTGAGGCTGGCCGAACGTCACGCAGGCGACGGTCTCCGTTGGCGACATTGTCTTCTGTGTGGAAGTCGAGCGGGACATACTCTCGCTGACGACAGCGGGGCAATCGCCGCTCGTACTCACCATCCTGGAGACCAACCTCGGCGGCAACGGCTATCCGGGGCTGGAGGTGCTGGGGCGGATGTGGGGGGAGGGCGCATTGCGACGGTAGTGTTACAGTTTGACACACCCCGTTCTGTTTGATGAGCTTACGAGGTTCAGGAGGGAGTGAGGGCGAAGAGCATAAAGGCGAAGCCGAAGCGTCCCAAGAATGCAATGGGCGCTGCCGTGATTGTAGCCAAGATCATCACGGGGGAAATAGAGGAAGAGCCCACGACGCGGTTCATCGTGGAAGTCGTGCCGGAGCCGCCACCCAAGAAGTAGAATCTCAGGAAGATACTCCCCGGCTAGGAAGCGGTCGGAGAGTATCTTTTTGTGTGGGTGATACCCTCCTCGGTTTGACATACACCATGCGGATTGCTAGCCTGACCTAGCTCTGACAAGCCAACGCAGTCGCTTTGTGTCTGCGAGTGGGGCCTTTATGCCCCCTTGCGGTGCAAAGACAGGGTGACGGCGGCTTGTCAGAGCATGGCCCTAACTCTTCCGCAAGGGGGTTCCTATGTCTCGCCGTACCGTCATTGCCGTTGCCTGCGTCTCCGGCTTACTTGTCCTGCTGCTGTTCTCTGCTGTAGGCTACCTGTGGACACAGCGCGCCTCTCTCACTGCGGAGCTGGCCGTAACTACGGCCATGCTCACAAATACCAAGGATGATTTGGCGCAAACCGAGACCATTCTCCAGGAGACCAAAGACGTCCTGACGTCGACGGAGACAACTCTAGGCGAAACGCAGGCCACGCTGGATGACACCCGGGCGGACCTAGTGCAGACCCGTACAGATATGAACGAGGTCACAGAGGAACGTAACGCCGTAGCCGAGCAACTGACCCAAACCCAAGAGGAGCGGGACCGCTACCAAGCAGAGGCGCACCGCCTCTCCACGGCTAACAAGATGTTGACCGACGAGAAACGCACCCTCACCCATGAGAAGATCGTGCTCCAGGGGCAGCATGACCACCTGCAGCAGCAAAATGGTGCGCTTCTTACGAGCAACGAACGGATGGAAGCCCGTGTAGACGTAGCGGAACGGGAACGAGATACGGCGCGCCGTGACCTGACGGAGTTGCGCGCCTCTATGGGCAGCGTCCAAGAGCTGGAGCGCAGAGCCAGTCGGATACGCGCGGAGATCTCCGTGCTGGAGGACCGGCGCAAGCCCCTCATCCTCTCCGCTAACGACACCTACGTGACCGGCTTCCAATGCACGGGCAGCATGGAGCCGCGCCTAACCTGCCTTGACGAGGCGGAGTTCCTGGCGGACTTCCAGCCAGAGAATATCACCCTGGGCGCCTCCATCAGCTTCAGAAGCCGCGCGTGCTGGAGCGATGCCCCGCCGAATGCAAACACAATGCATCGGGTTGTGGATATCCGGTACAGCTCCGGCGCCTACTACTTCTGGCCAAAGGGGGACGCCAACCTGAGCGGCGACTGTTGGGTTCCCCATACCGCAGTCAACGGCTACATCATTGCAATCTTCAAGAACACACGGCCGGAGAACGCGGAGCTGCGGAACAACGTGAACACGGCCAAAGCCCGCCTAGTTGTCGCGTATGACGCTGCCATTGCCCACCGGGAAGCGAATGGGTGCCACAACCCCGATGTGGTTTGCTACTTCTCCGGCACTGCGTACACGAAGTGGATGCAATTAGATCGGGCATGGAAGGATGCGTGGAACTACTACGACTGTTGGTATCAGAACGCCGTGGACTCCAAGTATCCGGGGCACATTCCACATACCTGCTAAGCGGGGAGGAGATGGTGGACGACCCGAACACGAACATTGAGGCTGCAGGAGTAACGCCGTGGGCTATCGCACTTTTCACGATTGCCTTGGCAGATGGGCTGTTGGATGCTGAGGAACGGGGTGTTCTTGATGCAGCGGAATGGACAAGGCAAGTCGAGGCGCTACTAATGCCGCAAGTACGTTCAAATCCTCGTCTGACAGCAGAAGACGTGTCCAATGTGGAGCGTCTTTTTGCCCAGCTTCAGGCAGTGCTAGTGCGCCGTAGACGACGTCCGAAACCCTAAGCCTTGGCAATAACATAGTTTCCTCGTATATTTTGGCAAACGTATCCATGGGTTCCTCCGATCCAAGACTACCAAATGTTGCTTTTCGTTCAATTTCAGCTATAATTCCTATGTGAATCAACTACCACGAGACAAGCCCATCCACATGAGCATCGGCCTTCTGACGACTCCCGCGATGGTGGCGGGCCTCATAGACCACCCGCTCACGTGGAAGTGGTTTCTCCAAAGACTGCCATAACGAAGCTGTAACACTACCGGTTGGCGTACTCTATTGACAGAATTTCAGAACACATGTACGGTGAACGAAACTTAACGGTGAAGGAGTCTACAATGAGAATACCGAGGGACGGAATTCGCCAAGAAACTGACGGCCAAAGACTTGCCCACGAGATGCACGAGAGTCTTGAGGCTGAACAGCGGGCCAAGGAGAAGTTAGTCGTCGACTCACCTTGTGCCACAATTCTCCAGACTGAAATTGTGCTTGGGCCTGACGGGAATCTCACCAGCACGCTGGAAGAGTGGCTTTTGGCAGAAGAACGCGCGAATCAAGCATTTGCTGCATACGAAAGGTATTGTGACCAACAGGACGGGCGCCATCCATAAAGCCGTTCCGCCCGGAAGCAATTTCAGTGGCGAAGTCTAGGAATCACAAGACGGGGCAACCAGGAGGTTGTCCTTCTGTTCGGGAGACCCTTCGACGGGCTCAGGGCAAACGGGCAGGTGGAGGCGGGTGGCTGGCGTCGGGGTTCCTGCCCCCGTATCGGGGTGCGGGGCAGGCTTCGCAGGAACGAGGGAAGGGGTTACACCTTCAGGTTGAAGCACCGCGATGGGTTGTCCCACAGGAGCTGCTTCATGAAGCCGGGCGTGACACCCTCGACGCTGGTCAGGATGTCCAGCCCGCGCGGGAAGTCCATCATCGCGTCCCTGTGCGGGTAGTCCGACGCCCACATGGTCACGCCGCCGCCCAGCGAGCGCTCGATCATCGGCAGCGCCTCCTCGCCCGCCTCGCAGGAGACAAACGCCTGGCCGCGCCGGAAGTACTCGGACGGCTTGTGCGCGCCGCCGTAGCCCTCGTTCAGCATCGGGTTGGACACCTGCTGGTCCAGCCGCTCCATCCAGTAGGGCAGCCAGCCCGCGCCCGACTCGAGGAAGGACACGGTCAGCTTGGGGAAGCGGTCGAGGACGCCGCCGCTGGTCATTGCGAGGCACGCAGCCATCTGCTCCATGGGGTGGCACGCCGCGTGGTGCGCGAAGTGCGTGTTCACCCGCCCCTGTGGGAACCACGGCAGCCGGTTCTGGATGCCCTCGTGTACCGAGATGTTGACCCCGTACTCCTCGGCGATGGCGTAGATGGGGTCGTACGCGCGGTCGGACATGAGGCGGCCCATGTGCGGGTTCGGGCGCCAGAAGATGCCCACCATGCCCAACTCCGTCGCGCACCGCCGCAGCTCCTGCGCAGCCAGCTCGATGTCCTGGAGCGGCAGCAGGCAGACGCCCTTCAGCCGGTCCGGGTTGTGTGACATAAAGTCGTACAGCCAGTTGTTGTACGCCCTGCACATGGCCGCAGAGAGGTCAGGGTCAAGAGTGTCTCCCCAGGTGGCGTAGAGGCCGATGCCCGTGAAGCATACGGCGATGTCGACGCCCTCGGCGTCCATGTCTTCCAGGTACGCCTGCGGCTCGAAGTTGTGCGTCATGCCGTGCTTGAACTGCTTGCGCCAGATGGGGTCCGTCGCCATGCCGGCCCCGGGCGAGCCGAGCGAGTCGTCGTTCTGCAGCACGCCGCCGATGCGCGTGGCCAGCGTGAACCGTCCGCCCATCTGCACGTTGTAGTGCTGGAACCGCTTCTCCAGGTAGTTGTCCCACATGTCGATGGGCTCGACGACGTGGCGGTCGCAGTCAATCGTCTTGAATCCGGCTTTCATGGTGGTCCCTCCCAGGCAGTGAAGATACGGGGCAGGGTTGCGAGTGTCAACCGCGAGAGCTACGGCTTGCGGCGGCGCGCCAGCAACCCCACCAGCAGCAGCGCGGGCACAGCAACCGCGAGATCCAGCCCACCACCCTCGGCGCGGTTGCAGCCGCCGGCCTGCGTCGACTCCGGCTCCGTCGCGACGGCCGGTGACGCCGCATCCGACCGCTCCCCGGGCGCGGCGGTGGGAAAGGGCGTCGAGCCCACGCCGAAGGGCACGAGCGTCGCTCGCGGGATGGGCGTGGGCAGCGCCGAGCGGCTAGGCGTCGCCGCGAGTGGAATCGCGCCGATGCGCGTCCTCCACTCCTGCTCGATCCCAGTGCGGTCGATGCCGTAGGAGGCCATCAGCGCCTCGTCGATGGGTGCGCCGTCGCGCAGCTCCCGGAGCAGGTCCTGCAGCGGCCCCTCGCCGTAGGTCTCAATCATGTAGGTCACGACGCTCTCGGACTGCCCGTACATCAGCAGGGCGTCCTCCGGCCTGCCAGGCGGGCTCGTGAGCGAGGTGAGCGGGAGCAGCGTGTTGTCGTAGAGGCGCCGGGAAAACACGTTCTCGAAGCTGAAGCTTGGGAAGGGGTTGGCATACTCGGCGAGCCCCTCATTCAGCCAGGCGGGCACAGAGCGGGCGCCTCGGCCGACGGCGAACCGCATGAGGAAGTGCACCGTCTCGTGGGCCGCCACGCCCTCCACATCGGGGTTGCCGCCCAGCAGCAGCACGACGCCCGTGTCGCCGAAGGAGACGCCCTCCGTGACCAGCGTGCCCTCCTGCACCTCGCTCCGCGGAGGCAGTGCATCGCGCATGTCCCCGATGCTGTTGTACACCGTGAGCCGCAGCGTGTCCCGCTCCTCGACGCCCATGAGCGCGCCCATGCGCTCGAGCGCCTCCTGCGCGGCCTCCAGCGCGCGCCGGGCACGGCCCTCCTGCCCGCCGTAGTGGAGCAGGTACACGCCCGGCGCGTCGATACGCGACCACTCGAAGCGCGGGTCCAGGAAGATGGTGCGCTCTGGCTCGGACGCGATGACGTTGCCCGCTGCGTCCGTCGCCTCCACGGAGTACTCGATCTCCGCGCCGGGCGGGATGTAGCGCGCGGCCGTGTCCGTGCGCACCAGCAGGCTTGTCGTCACGCGGCTCGCCGGGTCGAACTCCAGCGGCGCGTTGCGCGACACCTGCTCCCCCAGCACGCGGAACCGCAGCCGCGCCTCGACGATCTCAACCGGCGCGTCCAGGGTAATGTCAAAGCGAAGGCCGTCAGGGAATTCGGTTTGGGGTTGGATGGTGAATTGCACGCCGACTTGCGCGGATGCCGTGTTGGCGCTCGACAGCACAAGCGCTGCGGCAAGCAGCGGGACAGCGAGAAGAAGGAGAGTGCGGCGCATTCGGGGCTAGCGGCCGAAGATGCTGGTGGGGCCGCCCGCGGCGTCGCCGCCCGATGGCTTGCCCTTCTCTTCCAGCAGGTCTTCCTGCCCAACGACGCTCAGCATCTTTTGCAGCAGGGTCCGCTCGTTCACGGCGCCCAGCACTTCCGAGACGCCGTTGATGATGGTCTTGGGTACAGCCCGGACCTGATGGATCTGCGAGAGGTGGGGGAATTCCTGCGCCTCGACCACCTCCGCCTGCACCATGGGGGTCTCCATTGCCATTGCGTGCGCCAGCCTGGCGACGACAGGGCAGTGCGGTCAGGTAGGTGTCACGAAAACCTGCAGCTGCACCGGTTTCTCCAGCCGCCGGAGCGCCTTGCGCGTCGTCAGCTGCAGAGGGCTGGTGCCCTTGGCCGCTGCGATGATGTCCTCGATGAGCGTCATGACCTCGTAGCCGGCCGGGATGCCGTAAAAGCGGAGGTTGGAGGACTCTTCGCCCTCGCCATGGAGCGTGATGCACGGCACCCGCTCGACGCCGTGCTCGCGGGCGGCGTCGGCGTCGGCGTAGAAGTCCTTGACGGTCAGGTGCACGTGCTTCGACGCGGCCGCCACCTCGGTGAGGAACTGCTCCGTCTGCGGGCACGTGGGGCACTCGCGGCCGGGCAAAATGAGGCCGCCGACGTTGCGCACGGTGTAGAGCGTCATGCTGACGTCGCGCTTCACGTCCTTCCTGAAGCGCGCCTCCAGCGCCTTGCGGTCCTGATCAGAGAGAAGGGGCATAGTGCACCTGAACCTTAAGCGTTTTCCTCTTCTTCCGGCGGGTCGGCGTCGCCGAGGCCGTTGGTGACGAGCTCGACGGTGGGCTCCGCCGCCGCGCGAATCAGCTGCTCGATCTCGTTGGCGGTCTCCGGGTGGTCGCGCAGGAAGTCCTTGGCGGCCTCGCGCCCCTGTCCGAGCCGCATGTCGCCGTAGGAGTAGAAGGCCCCGCTCTTCTTCACGATGTTCTGGGCCGCGCCCAGGTCGAGCAGGTCGCCCTCCTTGGTGATGCCATGGTTGAACATGATGTCGAACTCCGCCACGCGGAAGGGCGGCGCCACCTTGTTTTTGACGATGCGGGCCCGCACCCGGTTGCCCAGCACCTCGGTGCCGTGCTTGATGCCTTCGATGCGGCGCACGTCGATGCGGACGGACGAGTAGAACTTGAGCGCGCGTCCGCCCGGTGTCGTCTCCGGGTTGCCGAACATGACGCCCACCTTCTCCCGGAGCTGGTTGATAAATACGACCACGGTGTGGGACCGGTTGATGGACGCCGTCAGCTTCCGCAGCGCCTGCGACATCAGCCGCGCCTGCAGGCCGACGTGCGTATCGCCCATATCGCCTTCCATCTCAGCGCGCGGCACGAGCGCGGCAACGCTGTCGATGACGACGATGTCGACGGCGCCGCTGCGCACCAGGTAGTCGGTGATCTCGAGCGCCTGTTCGGCGAAGTCGGGCTGCGAGATGAGCAGTTCGTCGACGTTGACGCCGATGCGCCCGGCGTAGGACGGGTCGAGCGCGTGCTCGGCGTCAATGAACGCCGCGACGCCCCCAAGGCGCTGCGCCTCCGCGACGATGTGCAGCGTGAGCGTCGTCTTGCCCGACGCCTCCGTGCCGAACACCTCGACCACGCGGCCCCTCGGCACGCCGCCGACGCCCAGCGCCAGGTCGAGCGCCAGGGAGCCGGTTGGGATGGCGTCCTTCTCCATCCTCGCCGCGACCTCGCCCAGCCTCATAATGGAGCCCTTGCCAAACTGCCGTTCTATGTGGCTCATTGCCACGTCAAGGGCCTTTTGCTTCTCAGCAGTGGTCATGCACACCTCAGTCTGCGGCGGGTGAAATTGGGGGTACTCTAGTCTCCCCCATTCTACACCGTCAAGGGTCGCACGGCGTGGTTTCTCGGCATGTAATGAGCACGTTTTGCCGACATGGCCGTCTGCGCGTTGACACGGCAGGGAACCCAAACCTAGACTCCCACCCAGACAACACCTAAAGGAGTCCATATGCAAGCCGCAGCCAACCCCCGGACCCTCATCGACGCCATCGTCCCGCACTACCGGCCCGACGACCGCGTCTACGCCATCGCCCGCGACATCGCGATCATGGTGGGCTTCGCTCTCTTCGTGTCGCTCTGCGCACAGATCGCCATTCGACTGCCCTGGACGCCCGTGCCCATTACAGGGCAGACCTTCGCCGTTCTGGTGACGGGCGGCGCGCTGGGCGCGTGGCGAGGCGCTGGTTCCCTGACCATCTACATGCTCATGGGGAGCATGTGCATGCCGGTTTTCGCGCCGGGGGCTGAGGCAACAGGAGGCGCCTGGGACGCCCACTTTATCCTGCCCTGGAGCGGCTCCTGCGGGTTGGTCTGGAGCCTGTCCAGCGGCGGCTACATCGTCGGCTTCATCGCGGCGGCTGCCCTCGTCGGCTGGCTGGCCGAGCGAGGATGGGACCGCAAGCAGTGGGTCCACCTCTCCATGTTCCTCGGTAACGCCGTCCTCTACATCCCCGGCCTCATCTGGCTCAACATCGACGCCGCCGACGGCGACTGGGCCAAGACCCTCGAGTGGGGCCTGTACCCCTTCATCGTAGGTGACATGATGAAGCTCTTCCTCGCATCGCTGACGCTGCCCGCGGCGTGGGTGCTGGTGGCCAAGCTGCGCGGGCGGGGAGATGGCGGAGGCGATACCTAAGGCAAAGTAATTGTGATCGCGTTCGGTCCTCGCTAAAGTGCGATGGGGTTTGCGCATTCGCAATTTGCTTTAGGTGACAGATTCAATGGAGTTGGTCTTTTCTGAACATGCCGAGCAGGTGATTGTTGAGCGGGAGATCTCCCTCGAGTGGATTGAATCAGTGTTGAATGAGCCCATACTGCGCGTGTCCGACGGCAGGGACCCGGATGTGGAACTCTTCTATCGTCGTATTCCGGCCTTTGGCGACCGGGTATTGAGGGTCGTAGTGAACACCAACGTTGCGCCGTGGAAAGTAGTGAGCGTATTCTTTGATAGGAACGCTGGAGGACGGCTATGAAATTGAGCGTGGATAAGGCCGCAGACGCCCTCTACTTGCGCTTGGACGAGTCCAAGATTGTGGAGTCGGAAGAGGTGTCGCCCGGCGTTGTGCTGGACTACAACGCGGACAATGAAGTTGTGGGCGTGGAGCTGCTTCGTCTCTCAAAGCGCTCTCAGACGTTGAATCTCTCCTCTGTCCTCTTTGAGACGGCCTAGTCGCCGAGCATGGATTCTGCCATGGCGCGAATCACAATTGACAAAGAGGACGTCGCCTGTGCGAAGACTATGCGCCGTTACGGTTTCGCGACCAAAGAAGAGGCCGTGAGCTTCGCATTGAGGAAGCTGGCTGAGGAGCCGATGTCGCTTGACGAGGCGCGCGCCATGTGAGGTTCCGGCTGGGCCGGCGATTTAGCTGCATTGCGAAGCGACCGTCTTTCGTCCAATCAAAAGGGGGCCCACGCCATGCCCTACCGCACGGACCACGTCGGCAGCCTGCTCCGACCCGAGCGGCTGCTCGTCGCACGGGAGGCGTTCAAGGCCGGCCGCCTGCCCCTCGAAGATCTGCGTGCCGTCGAGGACGAGTGCATCCTTGAGGTCTTCCAGCGCCAGAAGGACATCGGCATAGAGGTGTTCTCGGACGGCGAGTTCCGCCGCCAGTCGTACACCACGGACCAGTACGAGGCCATCGAGGGATTCGCCCCGGAGTACCCCAAGGCGCCGAGTACGCGGCCGGACGGCACGGTGGTGACGGTGCAAATGCACACCAAGCCGGTCGTCGGCAAGCTTCGTCAGCTACGCCGGCTCACGGAGCACGAGTCGTCCTTCCTCCTCGCGCACGCGCCGCGTCCGTTCAAGGTCACCATGCCGACGCCGGTGCGCGTCCCCGCCTCGCAGCCCAACATCCCCGCGCCCTACGCGAGCCTCGCCGAGATCAATGAGGACATCACCGCCATCTTCCGCGACGAGATGGTCGCGCTGGCCGACGAGGGTGTGACGTACCTCCAGCTCGACAAGGTGCCCACGCGCTTTGTCGACCCGGAGGCGCGGGACGCGATGCGCGCGCAGGGGCTCGACCCGGACGCGGAGTTCGCGGCGGAGGTCGCGCTGGAGAACCAGTGCTACGACGCAGCCCGGCGCGAGGGCGTGACCTTCGCCATGCACTTCTGCCGCGGCAGCCGCACGTGGTGGCAGGGCGGCGCGGGCGCCTACGACGCCATCGCGGAGCAGGCCTTCGGTGACCTGCACGCCGACCGCTTTCTGCTGGAGTACGACACGGAGCGGGCCGGCGGCTTCGAACCCCTGCGCTTCGTGCCGAAGGGCAAGTTCGTGCACCTGGGGCTGGTCAGCACCAAGAACGGCGCGCTGGAGGACCAGGACGCGCTCCTCCGCCGCATCGACGAGGCGTCCAGGCACATAGCTCTTGACCAGCTCGGAATCGGCCCGCAGTGCGGGTTCCAGGGAGCGTCGGAGCGTGACGGCGCGCACATGACCATGGACGAGCAATGGCGCAAGCTGGAGCTCATCGTGGACACCGCCCGCAAGGTCTGGGGCTAGGGGCTACCCCGAGCCGGCCGTCGCATCGCCGTGGTTCGAGGCACGCGCGTCGAGCGCTCTTCGGATGAACGCCGCCCCCACGACCACCAACCAGACAAGAAACAGCATCCCCACCGCACGGTGTACAACCGTGGCGGCGTCCCACCAGATGAACTGCATGGCGAATCCCAGGACCGCTGACACCAGCGCCACGTAGCGAACAATCGATCCGGACGACCACTGAGCAAAGGAGGCGAATACAAGCGCGCTCCCTGCAACCGAAAACCCGGCCTTGCCCATGACCCACCGCACGTGATACGCCGCCTCCGCCGTGGCAGGTGCCTCGACGCCCGAGTCGAGCGATGGGTGGAGTGCGATCACCGTGGCAGCCGCTCCCGAAACAACCGTCAAGCCGCCGGACACCATGAACAGGTAAGCTGCCGCTGAATTGGCGCCATGACCGTTCGATGCCCCCGCCTTCAGCATGTACCAGCCCGCAACAAGCAGGGTTACGCCGGACGCCATACGGGCTAAGGCTGTAATGCCGAACAGCTCACGGTTCTCAGCCACGGACCGCAGCGACTCCGCGATGGTTGCCTGGTCCGTGTCGGAGGAAACGCGCGCAACGACCATCACCGCCGTCGCGGCGGCGGTCAGCAGCAACCACACACCCGCTCGCCGAGCGGCGCGGTGGCGAGCCGAGTGAGGCATCGCTCCTTCGACGTGGCTGGACATCGCCCCTACGCCGCGGCCGCTGCCAGCGCGGCCTCGCGGATCCCCTCCAGCGCGTCGTCGATGTCCTCCGCGTTGATGCCGTAGTGGGTGACCATGCGCACCTTGGGCGCGCCGGACGACGACGCCAGCCCCCCCGCCTCGGCCAGCTTGGCCATGAAGGCCGCATGCGGGCCGCCCACCCACTCGAAGATGACGATGTTCGTCTCGATGCGCTCCGGGTCAATCGAGATGCCCGGGATGCCCGCCAGCCCGGCCGCGAGCCGCTTGGCATTCTGGTGGTCCTCGGCCAGCCGCGGCACCATCGACTCGAGGCTCACGATCGCCGCCGCGGCGATGACGCCCGATTGCCGCATGCCGCCGCCCAGCATTTTGCGCCACATGCGGGCGTTGGCAATGAAGTCGGCCGGGCCGCACAGCGCGGAGCCGATGGGCGCGCTGAGGCCCTTCGAGAAACAGAACGTCACAGAGTCCGCGTGGCCGGCCAGGACGTCGGCGGGGACCTCCTGTGCTACGGCGGCGTTGAAGATGCGTGCGCCGTCCAGGTGCAGCGGCAACCCGTGCCCGTGGGCGACGTCCGCCACCGCCTTCGTGTCCGATGGCGAGAGCGCTGCGCCGCTGCACCGGTTGTGCGTGTTCTCCAGCGTCACCAGCCCCGTCGGCGAGACGCCCGGGCGGTACGCGCGGAAGGCGTGTTCGATGTCGTCCGGGTCCAGCCTGCCGCGCGCGTCGTTGGGCACGGCGCGCAGCAGCGTCCCCGCGATGGCCGCGCTCCCCGCCGACTCGTGCCAGAGGATATGCGCCTCGGAGCCCAGGATCACCTCGTCCCCGCGGTCGCACCAGCCCAGCACGGCCAGCAGGTTGCCCATGGTGCCGCTGGACACGTAGACCGCGGCCTCCTTGCCCATCCGCTCGGCGGCCATGGCCTCCAGGCGCTTCACCGTGGGGTCATCGCCCAGGACGTCGTCGCCCACCTCCGCCTCCGCCATCGCGCGACGCATCTCTGGCGTCGGGTGGGTCACCGTGTCGCTGCGCAGGTCGATCGTCCTCATGGCACGCTCCATGTTGTGATTGGCGTAGCCGCGACTGTCATCGCGCCCACCAGACATTATAGCGAGAGCCGAGGCCACTGCAGCCCCGGCCCTCCGGGTTTCGAGTGAAACCGCTGCGCTCGACTACGCCGTCAGGTTGTAGAAGGCCTTGGCGTTGTCGTGCGTGATCTTCTGCCGCATCTCGTCCGAGAGGTGGGCCATCTCCCGGTCCACCACGGCCATCGAGTTCGGCCACGTGCTGTCCGGGTGCGGGTAGTCGGACGCCCACATCATGTGCCCCTCGCCGAAGAAATGAATGAGGTTCAGGCCCACCAGGTCCTGCTGGTAGGTGGCCCACACCTGCTTCTTGAAGATTTCGCTCGGCCACCTGGTAAGCGGGTAGTTGTCGGCGCCCCGCCGGTCGATTGCCTGGTCCATCCGGTAGTCCATCTCCTGCACCTGGAACGGGATCCATCCCGTGCCCGACTCGGCGAGGCAGATGCGCAGGTTGGGGCGCCGCTCCAGCACACCGTAGCTGAAAAGGCCGATGAACGGCGCGAAGAACACCGTCGCGCCCTCCCCGAGGCCCATGCCGAACGCCGGTTTCCGCGTCTCCTCCTCAGGCGACGTCCGCGACATGAAGCTGCCCGACCGCCCCGGCCCGCCGACATGGTAGTTGACCGTGATGTTGCTGGCCTCCGCCGTGTCCCAGAAGACGTCCCAATCGGGCTGGTACATGTGGCTGGACACCGTGCCGACCAGGAAGTTGACCTGCCGGATGCCCATCTCGGCGCAGCGGAGCATCTCCGCCGTCGAGCCGTCGGGGTCGTCCGGCAGCAGCTGCGCGACGACCCGGAACTGGTCGGGAGCCGACGCCTCGAACTCCGCCGCCCAGTCGTTGTACGCCTGAATGACGGCGATGCCCAGGTCTTTGTCCTCCAGCCGCATCCCGAAGATTGGCGGGTACATGACGGAGAACTTCACGCCGTCCCGCTCCATGTCCTCCAGCCGGAGCTCGGTGGTCGTCGGCCGGGCGCCGTAGTTGCCGTCAAACGGGACGCGGTCCAGCGCCACCTTGATGCGGTTCTTGTCCTGGTACCACCGGCCGCGCCGCCAGTCTCCCCAGACTGCGCCGTCGCAGACCCACATCTCCTTGCCGTTGCGCTCCTCCACCTTCGGGCCGCGGTCCTTGTACTTGGCGGGAAGCCGCTCCAGGAACAGGTCCGACGGCAGATACCCCAGGTCGATGTGGTCGTCTGCGGAAATCATCTTCGCAGCCATCGCTCTATTCCTCCATGTCCGAGCCTCGAATGTCCCGGACCCTGCTCGATAGGATATTGAGAGTGCGGATTGTTGTATCACGCTTGTCGCCCCACGCGCAAGCGCGGCCCGCACGATGCCCTCTCGCCCGTGCGCGAGGGCGGATGGGCCACCGGGCTTGAGTTTTTGCTACAATTGAGGCGTTGTGCGCCCAACGGCGACATCCTCTGAAACTGCCGGCAATGGAGCAACCAACGCGGATGCGAAGCGTCGACGAACTGAGACAGGGGTTCCTGGACTACTTTCAGGAGCGCGGCCACCTGGTGGTGCCGAGCTCCTCGCTGGTGCCCGCAGGCGACCCCACGCTGCTGCTGACGACGGCCGGCATGGTGCAGTTCAAGCCCTACTTCCTCGACGAGGCCGCCGCGCCGCGCAGCCGCATGACCTCCGCGCAGAAGTGCTTTCGCACCACCGACATCGAGGAGGTGGGCGACCACAAGCACCTGACCTTCTTCGAGATGCTGGGCAACTTCTCCGTCGGCGACTACTTCAAGCAGGGCGCCATCGAGTTCGCGTGGGAGTTCGTCACCAAGCATTTGGAGCTGCCGCCAGAGAAGCTCTACCTGACCGTCTACACGGACGACGACGAGGCCGAGGCCCTGTGGCGCGACACCTCCGGCACGCCGCCGGAGCGCATGTACCGCTACGGGGCGAGCGACAACTGGTGGGGGCCGCCCGGCGCCGAGGGCCCCTGCGGCCCCTGCTCCGAGCTCCACTACGACTTCGGCGAGGCGCTCGGCTGCGCGCCGCTGTCGCCGCCGGCGGAGGTCGCCGCGTGGGTCGCCGCCGGTATGAAGCCCGAGGACCAGCCCGGCTGCCACCCCAACTGCGACCGCTGCGAGCGGTTCGTGGAGTTCTGGAACTTGGTGTTCATGCAGTTCTACCAGGACATCGAGGGACAGTTGAGCCCGCTGCCAAAGCCCAACGTCGATACCGGCATGGGGCTGGAGCGGATAGCCATCATCAAGCAGGGCGCCAGCAACATCTACGATACCGACCTCTACCAGCCCATCATCGGTAAGGTGGCCGAGCTTGCCGGCGCGCGCTACGGCGCGTCGCACGACACCGACGTGCCCATGCGCGTCGCCGCCGAGCACACGCGCGGCGCCGTCTTCCTCATCAGCGACGGCGTCATCCCCGGCAACGAGGGCCGCGGCTACGTGCTGCGAAGGCTCGTGCGGCGAGCCGTCCGCTTCGGCCGGAAGCTCGGCCTGACGGACCCCTTCCTGACGGAGGTCTCTGATGTCGTCATTGAGCGCATGGGCGGGGCGTACCCGGACCTGGTCCAGAACCGCGAGTTTATTCTGCGGGTGATTACTCTTGAGGAGGATCGCTTTAGAGAGACCGTTGAGAGGGGCATTGGCGTACTAACTGGAATGCTCACATATCGCAACCAACATAAGGGAGCCATTCCTGAAATAATTGAGTTCGCTAATCTCCGAAATCCTGGTGCAGAGAATGCTGCTTCTGTGCTGGAAGCGTATGGTTTCGTGGCCTATGATCCTGAAGCACCATCTGAGGAGCGACATGGCCAAGAGATAGCTGCGAACGCTGTATCAGAGTTGGCGTTTGAGACGTTTAACAGCATAGAGCGTGGCGAGGAAAGCGAAACGGCGGAGTGGGCCAAGTTATTGTCTCACTGGGGCGATTCCGTTAGTGGGGGGGAAGCATTCTATTTGTATGACACCTACGGCTTTCCTGTGGAAGAAACTGTGGAGATCGCCCAAGAGCACGGTCTGACCGTCGACATAGATGCGTTCGAGCAGCACATGGAGGCGCAGCGCGAGCGGGGCCGCGCGGCCACCGAGGCCCGCCTTGGCGGTGGCGGCGAGGCCAAGATCTTCAGGTACCGCGACCTCGGCGTCGGCCGCGTCACCTTTGTTGGCTACGACCGCCTGTCGCAGCAGTCGGAGGTGCTCGCCCTGCTTACGCCCGACGGCGACGCCCTCGACAGCGCGGAAGCCGGGCAGGACGTCGAGGTGGTTCTTCGCGAGACCCCCTTCTACGCCGAGGGGGGCGGCCAGGTCGGTGACACCGGCGCCATTCTGTCCCTCCGCGGCCACGTCGACGTGTCGGACACGCAGTCGCCCATCGACGGGCTCATCGTCCACAAGGGCCGCGTCCGCAGCGGCGCAATCGCGTCCGGCGACGAGGTCGAGGCCCGCGTTGACCGCGAGCGGCGGATGGACGTCGCCCGCAACCACTCGTCCACGCACCTGCTGCATGAGGCGCTGCGCCGCGTCCTCGGCAGCCACGTGCGGCAGGCGGGCTCGCTGGTCGCGCCCGACCGCCTGCGCTTCGACTTCACCCACCTGCAGGCCATGACGCCCGAGGAGGTCGGCGAGGTGGAGGCGCTCGTCAACGAGCAGGTCCGCCGCAACGCCGCCTCCGTTCGCAACGAGCTCACGTACACCAGCGCGCTGGAGCACGGCTACCTCGCCTTCTTCGGCGACAAGTACGGCGAGACGGTGCGCGTCATCGACATGGGCCTCGACGACCCGGACGCGTCCAGCGCCGAGCCCTTCAGCCGAGAGGTCTGCGGCGGCACCCACCTCGATCGACCCGGCGAGGTCGGCCTGTTTCTCATCACGAGCGAGAGCTCCATCGGTTCCGGCATACGCCGCGTGGAGGCCGTGACCGGGCGCGCAGCCGAGGCGATGGCGCGCAGCAGCCTCGCGACGCTGGAGTCGGCGGCCCAGCAGCTCGAGACCACCCCCACGGACATCGAGACCCGCATCGAGGCGCTGAAGGCCCAGCTCGACGCCGAACGCCGCCGCGCCGAGTCACTGGAACGCGCCAACGCCCGCGCCGAGGCCGGCGGACTCGTGTCTGAGGCGCAGGATGTCGGTGGTGTCAACGTCGTCTCGGCCAGAGTAACCGCGCCCTCGGCGGACGTGCTCCGCGAAATGGCTGGCCACCTCCGCGACAGGCTCGGCAGCGGCGTCGTCATGCTGGGCGCCGTCGCCAATGAAAAGCCCATGCTCATCTCGATGGTGACGCCGGACCTGGTGGAGCGCGGACTGAACGCCGCGTCGCTGGTCCGCGAGGCTGCCGCCGTCGTCGGTGGCGGAGGCGGCGGCAAGCCCGACATGGCGCAGGCCGGCGGCTCCAGGCCGGACAAGCTGGACGAGGCCCTCGCGCTTGCGCCTCAACTGGTTGGCAAGGCGATAGGCCAGGGTGGATAATTTCCCTGCTGTATCAATGCGGCGCGTTCGCGTGTATTCGGGGGTTAGTGGACATGAGCGATTCGTTGATTGCGTTGGCGGTCTTTGAGGGCTTCTGGGGCCAGGTGTTTGAGTACTGGCCCTTCTTCCTCACTGTGGGAGCCACCCTCATATTCGGCGGCATCTCCATCCTGATGGACCTGTGGTGGCGAAAGACCCTTCCGCCGCCGGAGGGCGCCATGCCCCGCGTCGAGATTCCCCTCGACCCGCGCGTCCCCTACCGCCGGTGGATCAGCCGCGGGCGGACCATGATGCGGTTCGGTCTGGGTATCGGGGTCTTCTTCGCCCTCATCTATGCCTCCTTCGCCATCAACCCCCAGGGCATCAACGACCAGTTTGCCCTGCAACAGGACCGGGACCCCGAACTCGTCAGGGGGTCGCTTATTGCCCTTGCCGCGATGATCTTCGGTTACCTGGCGACCGTATTCCTGCGCGACAAGCCGTGGACCCAGACGTGGGCCCTCCTGCCCGTGCCCATCGTGGCAATGGTCGGCCCGTGGCTGTTTACCGGCGACATAACCAAGCTGTACGCCAGCACGGGTGTGGTGGGCACCCCATGCCTGTTCGCCGCTCTTGGCTGGGCCTACACCTACTACGGTCTGCAGGGCCTCCGCAATCTGCAGCGCGCGCAGACCAGCGCCGCCCCCGCTGCGGACAGCGGCTAACGCTGTGGCCCGCGCACTGGGCCTTGACGTGGGTGATCGCCGCATCGGCGTCGCCCTCAGCGACCCCACGGGCACCCTCGCGACGCCCCTCGCCGCCATCGACCGGCGCGCCGCGCAGGGCGGCATCGAGACCGTCGCCAGACTGGCCCGCGAGAACGACGCTGAGGCCATCGTAGTCGGCATGCCGTTTTCGCTGGACGGCAGCATCGGCCCGCAGGCGCAGGCCGTGCAGTCCTTCCTTGAGGCGCTCCGCGAGGCCTGCCCCCTGCCCTTCCACACCGTCAACGAGCAGTACACCTCGGCGGAGGCCGAGCGCCGCCTGCGCGACGTGGGCGTCGAACCCTCGCGGGACCCCGGCCGCGTCGACGCCCTCGCCGCCGCCATCATCCTGCAGGAGTGGCTGGACACCGGGCGGTAGATACTGGACGCCGGGACCTCTCCTTGAAGCCCCGATAGGGCTTTGCTACACTGGATACTGTTCCCGTAAACGCTTTCATGGGGGATTTCATGGCCCTTTCACGCGAGGAAGTGCTCCACTTGGCCGACATCTACCACATCTACCTCTCCGACGATGAGGTGGAGGTGATGCGCGAGCAGCTCGCCAGCATCCTGGAACAGTTCCAGGTCCTGAGCGAGCTCGACACGGACGACGTCACCCCTACGAGTCATTCGGTGCCGCTCACGACAGTCATGCGGGAGGACGTCCCTCGTGACCCCTACAGCACAGAACAGGTGCTGAGCAACGCCCCCGATACCTACGGACAGTACTTTCAGGTACGCACGGTGCTGGAGGACTAGTGGAACCCTTCGACCTCACTATCCACGAGGCCCGCGCCCTGCTGGACTCCCGCCAACTCTCCGCCGCCGAGCTCACGGAGGCCGTGCTGGGACGCATCGAGGCCGTTGAGCCGCAGGTGGGCGCCTTCGTCACCCTGACGGAGGACATCGCGCGCGAGGCCGCCGCCGCCGCCGACCGCAGCATTGCAGGCGGCGCAACGACGCCCCTCACCGGCATCCCCATGCAGATCAAGGACGTCATGTCCACCCGGGGGATCCGCACCACCTGCTCCTCGCGCATCCTGGAGAACTTCGTCCCGCTCTACAACGCCACGGTCGTCGAGCGCCTCTACGAGCGCGGCCCCGTGCTCATGGGCAAGGGCAACATGGATGAGTTCGCCATGGGCTCGTCGACGGAGAACTCCGCTTTCCACGTCACGCACAACCCGTGGGACCTCGACTGCGTGCCCGGCGGCTCCAGCGGGGGCAGCGCCGCGGCCGTAGCGGCCGGCGAGGCCTTCTTCTCCCTCGGCAGCGACACCGGCGGCAGCATTCGCCAGCCGGCCGCCCTCTGCGGCATCACCGGCCTCAAGCCCACGTACGGTCTTGTGAGCCGGTTCGGTCTCGTGGCCTTCGCCAGCTCGCTCGACCAGATTGGCCCGCTGACCAGGGACGTGGAGGACTGCGCGACGGTGTTGAACGCCATCGCCGGCCACGACCCGCGCGACTCGACGTCCATCCCCGGCGGCCGTCCCGACTACACGGCCGCGCTCACCGGCGACATCAAGGGCATGCGCCTTGGCATCCCCCGCGAGTATTTCGGCGACGGCATCGATGCCCCCATCGACGCTGCCGTGAAGCAGGCGATCGGCGTGCTGCGGGACGCCGGCGCCGTCGTGGAGGAGTGCTCGCTGCCGCTAACGTCGTACGCCCTCGCCGTCTACTACATCATCGCTCCGTCCGAGTGCTCCACCAACCTCGCGCGCTACGACGGCGTGAAGTACGGCTACTCCGTCGACGACGCCTCGACGGCATGGGAGACGCAGGAGCGGACCCGGTCGCGCGGGTTTGGCCCGGAGGTGAAGCGGCGCATCATGCTCGGCACCTACGCCCTCTCCGCCGGCTACTACGACGCCTACTACCTGAAGGCGCTCAAGGTGCGCACGCTGATCCGCCGGGAGTTCGAGGAAGCGTTCTCGCGTTTCGACGCGCTGATCACGCCGACGACCCCGACGGTGGCCTTCCGCATCGGCGAGAAAACCAACGATCCCGTCGCCATGTACAAGAGCGACGTGCTGACAATCCCGGTGAACATCGCGGGCATCCCGTGCATCTCGGTGCCGTGCGGCTTCTCGGAGGGCCTGCCCATCGGCATGCAGGTCATGGGCCCAGCCCTCGGCGAGGAAACAATCCTGCGCATCGCCCACGCCTACCAGCAGGCCACTGACTGGCACACGCGCCGCCCGGAGGGGCTTGGGGGTTAGAGTTACGACATGAGAACCGAGTCGATGAATTCTTGGGAAATCGGCACTCGCTCGTCAGCTTCCTGCCAGAGATCAGAATGAAACGTGTTCCCGTGATACAGCCGTATCAAAACGCCTTCACCTTTGGCTGCAGAAATTGCGGGAATAAAGTCGCTGTCACCTGCAACGATGATCGCTTCTTGGATAGTTTGTTTGGCTGCCAATAGAACTAAGTCCACTCCTAGCAAGATGTCCACTCTTTTTTGTTCGAATCTGTATGTTCCCGTCGAATCCGGACCTCTACGTGCAAGCCTACCCAACCTAACTGCATAGCGCGGTAACCGCTCCAAAGCGTCAAAGAATTTGCGCTGCGCAGAGTATCGCCGCCTCTCGTCCTCAGTCGGCGGATTGCTTTGGTACACTGGGCAGTCATAGTAGTAGGTTCTTAGAATTTCTGAATCTGCCGCGAGTTTTCGGGACAAGGCCAGATAATCCACTTTGGCTCCCGCAAATTGCTCCTTCAGTACGTTTAGGAAGTAAGCGGCATCGATGAAAATGGCAACTCGATTTGGCAAGATCGACCTCCCACACAAAAACAGTGGGATGCGTCAAAATGTCCGCATCCCACTGTCGTACATAACAACCTGACGTGCGCATGCGCGGACGCCAGGGAATATCACATAGCCATCATATCACTGGGGCCGGAGATGTCAACCTCCCAATAATCCGTGACTCTGCCCTATTACACCCGCCCGCCCCGCCACCGCGTCTCCGGCGCGAACAGCATGATGAGCAGCGCGCTCGCCGCCAACCACGCCGCCACGACAACGAACGTCCCAGAAAAGCTCCAGAACTCCGCCATCCCGCCGACGGCCAGCGGCGCCACAAATCCGCCCGCCGCCTGGAAGAGCGACCATACGCCGAGGAACGTCCCCCGCTGCTGCGCCGGTGAGATGTCCATGGCGTAGGTCTGCGCCGTCCCCTGGCTCATGCCCCACGCGACGCCGTACACGGACACCATGATCAGCAGCATCGTATAGTTATCGCCGTGGCTCAGCAGGTACGCCGACACCGCCAGCAACACGAGCCCCGGGACCAGCGCGAACTTCCGCCCGTACCCGTCGCTCACCATGCCGCTCGGGAATGCCACGAACACGGAAATCAGCCCGCCAAGCCCGATGAGCGTCCCGATGCTCGCCTCGTCAAGGTTCGCCAGCTCCTGCGCGTAGATGGGCAGCAGCCCGCTGAACACCCCCTGCCCCATCATGCTCACCGCGAAGGTCGCAAGTATCACGAGAATGAACGCCCGCGACAGGAACGGCCGGAGGGTTTCGAGGTTCAGCCGCATCGGCCGCCGCCGGGCCGCGCCCGCCTGGTCCTCCGCGCGGCTCTCCTTGATCAGATACAGCGCCATGAAGAGCGTCACGAATTTGGCGACCCCGTTGACGAGGAAGATGGTCCTGATGTCGAAGAACGCCGCTATCAGCGCGCCGAGGAGCGGCCCCGTAACCTGTCCGGCTCGCATGGACATGCCCCGCATGGCGACGACACGCCCGCGAACGTGCGGCTCGGTCACGTCCGCGATCAGGATGTTGGCGCTGGTGTTCCACATGGCGATGCCGATGCCGCCAATGAACTCCAGCACGAAGAACTCCATGTAGGAGGTTGCGAAGTAGGACAGAATGCCCGTGGCCCCACGTATGCCGGCGCCGATTATGAGCAGCGGCCTGCGCCCCCATCGGTCGGTCATGAAGCCGGTGATCGGCGAGGCCACCAGCCGCGCGATGGCGCTGAAGGCGAGCAGCACGGTGACCAGGAAGAGGCTCTGCTCCAGTTCAAAGGCAAAGAGGGGGCGTGCCAGGTTCTGCGCCCCCGTTCCCGTGCCCCAGACCAGGAATGCGGCATAGATGGGCAGGGTGCGCGCGCTGAAAACGCCCGACGAGCGGGGCCGCGGTGGCGGAGGGTGTGCGTCTGCCAAAGTGGGAGAAGTATAGCGCGGCCCGCGCCGGGATGCGCGGAATTACCCTATCTCGCCCACCAGCTCCCGCACGCGCTCATGGATGACGTCGAATATGTTCCACGCGGCGTCCGGGTGGTCGACCGGGTCCGGCAAGTCCCAGATCGTGAGCTTGCCCGACTCCGTGAGGAACGCCGGGACCTCCTCCGTCGGCAGGATGGCGACGATCCGGTCCGTCGCCGCGACGAGCTCGGGCGTGATCTGCGTCCGCTCCTTCTCCGAGATGTCGATGCCCCGCTCCAGCAGGTACGGCAGCGAGTGCCGCGAGTTGTCCTTCATCTTGGCCGACGCCGGCTTGTTCCGCGCCATCTCCTCGTCGACCCGCAGCCCGCTGCTGCACACCTCATGCTGCGAGAGCTGCTCGAAGTAGGCCTCCGCAACCTGGCTCCGGCCCACATTGGCCTGGCAAACGAACATAACGAGCATATCAGTTGTTCCTCACTCGGCGTTGAGACCCCGGCCCTATTGTATCGCGGAAGTCGCTGCCCGGAATGCCCTACACCTCATCGAGCGCCGCCGGCCATCGCAGAGGCCCATGAACACCATCCAGCGCGCCGGGAGCCAGTTCCATGACCATCTTGCCCTCGTCCGGTCCGCTGTAGTCCATGGTGATGCCCTGCGCGCTCGCCAGAACGAACCCGAAGCGTGGATAGTAGCTGGGGTGCCCAAGCACCGTCAGAATGCGATGTTCCAGCCTCCGGCAGGCGTCGAGGCCATCCCAAACAAGGCGTGTCCCAATGCCCTGGTTCTGCCATGCCGGCACGACGCCGAGCGGACCCAGCATCAGCGCGGGCACGTCGCCGGAGGACGTTTCGACGTGTACAGGACTGAAGAGAATGTGTCCGACAACCTCCCCCTCGGCTACGGCAACCAGGGCGAGATCCGGCGTGTAACCGGGCTCGTTGCGCAGCAGCTCCGTGAGCCCCGCGACGTCCTCGTCGGGAAAGGCCAGCGTAAGCGCCTCACGAATGGCGGGGTAGTCCTCAGGCCCCTCCGGCCTCACGACGATGGAAGTCATGGCCTGCTACTCCTCTCCAAACAATGGCGAGAAATAGACCATGCCCCGCACGCCATCGAGCGCGCCGGGCACAAGTTCGACAATCATGCGCGATTGCTCCAGCCGGCCGATCGACATCTCGATGCCAAGGGGTCGTCCCCGCTGGAAGCCAAAGCGCGGGTAGTACGTCGAGTGGCCGATGACCACAGCGATGCGGTGCCCCAGCCGCCGGCACGCCTCCAGCCCCTCTTTGCCAAGCTGCGTCCCGATGCCCTTCTGCTGCCAGTCGGGGTGCACTGCCAGTGGCCCGAGCGACTTTACCGGCACTGCGCCGGAATCCGTCTCGATGCGCGCGTCGGTGAACATAATGTGACCAACGATCGCCCCGTCCACCTCGGCAACCAGCGACAGCTCGGGGGTGTAGCCCGGCTCGCTGCGGAGCGCCTCGATGAGGTCGGCTATGCTCTCTTCGTCGTCTTGGAACGCCATGTCGGCGACTTCCCTCACAGCGGGGAAATCGTCAACGGTCTCAGGCCGCACAATCAGTTTCTCTAGCATGTTCTCCTTTGAGCCGGGGGCTACGCCTCCGCTTGTGCTGCCCGTCGGCGACGGCCAATGTAGCCCCGTACGCCCACCGCGATTATAGCCAGCAGCAGTGCTCCCAGCACGGCGATGGCGGCCACCACGAAGATCCAGGAGTAGTCCGGCTCCTCCAGCGTGACGAAGATCTCGGAGCTGGGCTTCCGCTCCTCACCCCCGTTGGCGTCCAGCACCGGCTCCCGGATCGACTTCTCGTCCACGTCCCCCACGCGCTCCAGTTCGTTCAGCACCGTGCGGAAGTCCGCGTAGAAGACTCGGGCCTCGACGTTGGCACTTCGACCGTCGTCGTTGTCGAAGATCGTGCCCCCGCGGATCTCGCCGTCGTACGAGGCGATGATCCGGCGGACGGTGTCGAGGCTGCCCTGGACGTCGTCAACGGTGATCCGCAGATCCCCGAAGGGCTTCTCGACGAAGGGCCCCTCCTCCGGCACCAGCTCCACCCAGATGGTGGACAGGTCCACCTGCCTCGACAGGAAGTCCAGCCTTCCCTCGTACCGCTCGATGTCCGAGCGTACGCGGGCCAGCTCCCGCTCGATGGTGAGAACGTCGCTGACGGAGGTGGCGCGCCCCAGCAGGTTCAGGAAGCTCTGTTCCTCCCGCTTGGCGCTGTTGAGCCTCGCCTCCAGGTCGATGAACTGCTCGGAGACGTCCTCGCTGCCCTGGTGCTCGTTCAGCACCTCGCCCAGCTCCCGGATGCGGTCGTACGCCGACGCGAACTGGCCCTGGGGCACCCGGATGGTCAGCGATGCCCGGCTGAATTCGTCCCCACCGCTGCTCGACAGCACCTCGACATAGCCGCCCATGCTCTCTGCTAGAGCCTCCACCGCCGTGACGGCGCTCTGTACGTCATCCACCTCGACGGTGATATTGCCCGTGGAGATGATCTTCCGGTCCGAAATCTGCAGCGCCCCGCCGGCTTCCCCTGTTGCGTTGCCGTCGGCAAACGCCTTCTCCATCGCCGCCTCCGGCTGCATCGCCGCGGGAGCGGTGGGCGCGGACGCCATCGCCATTGCGGTATCTTCCGTCGCGAAGTCGAACGAATCAGCGGAGGTTGATGCGGTCGTGAAGCCCCCTTCTTCAGAGTCGTCTCCGCTGCATGCGGAGACTGCCAGCAACACAAGGATTAGCGCGATGACGGTGATGAAGCGAGCCATGGGGTGTGTCCTCCAATTCGGAATAGCCTTCCCTAATTGAGACGCGGTTGGGACGGGCACGGTTCCGAATGCGGGTCGTAAGGGGCCCCTCGCAGGGCGCCATTGTTGTCCAATGGGACAGAAAGTTGGGGCGAATCTACGAGACGACTACCCTCCAAGCACGCTTTGAATCGTCGTCCCGATGTCCGCCGGCGACGGGATGATCGCCGCCCCGGCGTCCCGCAGTGCCGCCACCTTGTTCTCCGCGCGCGCCGCCGAGCCCGTGATGATCGCTCCCGCGTGCCCCATGCGCTTCCCTGGAGGTGCGCTCTGCCCGACGATGAGCGACGCCACCGGCTTCGTCATTTCCGCCTTGATGTACTCCGCGGCCTCCTGCTCCTTCGTGCCGCCGATCTCGCCGATGAGCACTACCGCGTCCGTCTCCGGGTCCTCGTTGAACAGCCGCAGCACGTCCACAAAGGTCGTCCCGCTCACCGGGTCGCCCCCGATGCCGACGCAGCTCGACTGCCCGATCCCCAGCGCCGATAGCTGCCCAACCGCCTCGTACGTCAACGTCCCGCTGCGCGAGACGACCCCGACGCGCCCCGGCGTGTGAATCGCCCCCGGCATGATGCCGACCTTGCACCGCTCGCCCGGCGATATGAGCCCCGGGCAGTTCGGCCCCAGCATCCGCGTGCTCGACCCCTCGAGCGCCCGCGCCACCGGCACCATGTCGCGCGGCGGGATCCCCTCGGCGATGGGCACCACCAGCGCCACGCCCGCGGCCGCCGATTCCAGGATGGCGTCCGCCGCCAACGGCGCCGGCACGAAGATCAGGGACACGATGGCCCCCGTCTCCCGCACGGCCTCCGCCACGGTGTCGTACACGTTGATGTCCGTCTCCGCGAACTTCTGCCCGCCGCGGCCCGGCGTCACGCCGGCCACCACGTTCGTGCCATACTCAATGCACCGAAGCGTGTGGAAGCTGCCCTCGCGGCCCGTGATGCCCTGCACCAAGACTCTGCTGTTCCTGTCTACCAAGATGCTCATGCGTTGCCTGCTCCAAGTCTGGTCTGATTGAGTCGCTGACCGCACGGCCACAGGGAAGACGAAGGCCGGGCAGTCCGAAGGCGCCTACGCCGCGCGCAGCGCCTCCGCCGTGTCCTTGAGTGTCTCAACGACGGTCACGTCGAGGCCCGAGTCCAGCAGTATCTGCCTGCCCTCCTCGACGTTGGTGCCCAGCATCCGCGCGATGATGGGCGCCTTAGACCCCGTGTCCTCGTACGCGCCCACCAGCCCCCGCGCCAGCACGTCGTTGCGCAGGATCCCGCCGAAGATGTTGACCAGCACCCGCTTCACATTCGGGTCGGAGAGCAGGATGCCGACTGCCGCGCGGATGCGGTCCTCGTCTGCGCCGCCGCCCACGTCTAGGAAGTTGGCGGGCGAGGCCCCCACCGCCGTCACGATGTCCATCGTCGCCATTGCCAGCCCCGCGCCGTTCACCAGGCACCCAACGTCGCCGTCCAGCCGCACATAGATCACGCCGATGTCGTGCGCCCGCGATTCCAGCGGGTCCTCCTGGCTGGCGTCCCGCAGGTCCGTCAGGTCCTTGTGGCGGAACATGGCGTCGTCATCCAGGTTCAGCTTGGCGTCCACCGGCAGCACGCGGCCGTCGCCCGTGACCACCAGCGGGTTGATCTCCACCTGGGAGCAGTCCAGGTCCGTCATCAGCTTGTACAGCTTCACAATGAGGTCCGCCGTAGGCCGCACCAGCTCGGCCGGCACGCCCATGCCGTAGGCCAGCGCGCGCCCCTGGAAGGGTTGCAGGCCAACGGTGGGGTCGACGACGGCGCGAATGATCTTCTCCGGCGTCTCCTCGGCCACCTCCTCGATCTCCATGCCGCCCGCCGCGCTCGCGATGACCACTGGCCGCCGCTCGCTCGGGTCGAGCACGATGGCCACGTACAGCTCCTGCGCGATGTCCATCGTCTCCTCGACCAGCACGGAGTTGACGGGCACGCCCTCCGGGCCTGTCTGGAACGTCACCAGTTGCTTGCCGAGGATGCTCCCGGTGAACTCCGCCGCGTCGTCCGGGTTGTCGACGACCTTGACGCCCCCCGCCTTGCCCCGCCCCCCGGCGTGCACCTGCGCCTTGACGACGACGCTGCCGCCAAGCTCCCCGGCGACCTTCCGCGCCTCATCTGGCGAGGCCGCCATGCCGCCGCGAGGCACGGGAATGCCGTACTTGGCCATAAGCTCCTTGGCCTGATACTCATGGATCTTCATACGGACTCCTTCACAAAGCCGCGCCCGGCAACGCTATGTATTGCGGGCGCGACGGCTATTGTAGCACAGGGGTAAGAATTGCTGGAAAATGGTCGAAGGAGCGCCTTGGTTGGGGCCGAACAGGTGAATTAACCTCTAGAAGCTATGTACCTCACCTATTTCGACGAATCGGGCGACGCAGGCGTCACCAACTCCCCGACTGATTGGTTTGTCCTCAATGCGGTGTTGGTGCACGAGACGGTGTGGCTAAAGTCACGAGCTTCACTTGTCGCACTCCGTCGGAACTTGCGTGCCAAGTATCGGCTTTCTTCAAGGGACGAACTAAAGGCCATTCACTTCAGGAATGGAAGGGGGGCGTTTCGTTCTCTTGGCCTTGGCCGCGTACGGCGAATGCAGATATATCATGAGATTCTAGCAGCGGAATTTCAGCTTGGGATCCAAACATTTTCGATTGCTGTAGCGAAGCGCCGAGCAGCACAAGAAGGATGGGACCCAAGATACGCAGCGTGGGCCTTTGGTTTGCAGGCGCTAAGTCAATTCTGCTTGGAACAAGATGATTGGGCTGTGCTCTACCCGGACGAGGGACACGGAAACTTCATTCGGCGTTGTGTCAGGGATTTAAGGCGTGAAGGCAAGACATCGTTAAGCCTGAGTCCTATTGCCGTTCCTCTGTCAATAGAGCGCATACTTGAGGATCCAAGCGATAGACACTCCCATGACTCATATTTTGTTCAGCTAGCAGATTTGAATGCATATGCGGCCCACAGAGCACCTGGAATCGATGCAGGTGCAAGGGGGACAGATAGGCTCTGGGAGTCATTGAACGGTGCGGCTGGTGACCCAAGAATTCGAGAAGTCAATACAGACAATACTGGAGCAGTTGGCATCCTTACCTTTCCCAAATAAAAAAGCCCTGCGGCAACCGCAGGGCTTGGAACTGTCACACACTAGCAGAGGCCAGTGATTAGACAGTGCCTTCAGTTTACACACACATCATCGCCTCGTCAACTGCCGTGTCTGACTACTTCCCCCCTACCCCGCGGGCTTGAACTTCGGCAGCGTGATCTCCTCCGTCACGTCCTCGAAGACCACCTCCACCGGCATGCCGACGTGGATCGCCGACGGGTCCGGCTCCACCTCCACCAGGTTTGTCGGCATCCGCGGGCCCTCCTCCAGGTCGACGATCGCGACCACGAAGGGCGCGTCGTCGCGGAACGCCGGCGTCGGCGCCCGGTGCACGATCGCGAAGGTGTGCAGCGTGCCCTTGCCGCTCGCCTGCACCCACGTCGTATCGCGTGAGAAGCATATGGGGCAGATGTCGCGAGGGTAGAAGTACGCCTGGTTGCAGTCGTTGCAGGAGCGCAGCCACAGCTCGTGTTCCTTGGTCTTCTCCCAGTAGAAGTCGGACTCCGGCTGCGGTGTTGGTAAAGGCTTGCTGTATGGCTGCTGCGTCATCGTTGTCTCCGTTGCTTCGATTTCGTGTCCGCGATGTCCGCTAGTCCCGCGCGAGCGCCACCGTGCCCGTCGACGACAGCGCGCCGCCCGTGCCGTTGACGAGCGAGATCCCGCAGTCCGGCACCTGCCGCTCGCCGCACTCGCCCCGCAGCTGCCGCACCGCCTCGATGATGAGGAAGATGCCGTACATGCCGGGGTGCGTGTAGCTCAATCCGCCGCCGCTCGTGTTCATCGGGAAGTCGCCGCCCGGCGCCGTCCGCTGCCCGGCGACGAAGTCCGGGCCCTCGCCCGGGCCGCAGAAGCCGAGCCCTTCCAGCGTGATGAGCACCGTGTACGTGAACGAGTCGTAGATCATCGCCAGGTCGATGTCGCCGTGCGTCAGCCCCGCCATGCTCAGCGCCGCCGGGCCCGTGTGCCGCGACACCGTCGACGTCAGGTCCGGCATCGTCGAGATGCCCAGGTGGTCGTGGCTCTCCGCCGCGCCGAGCACCCACACCGGCGGCTTCTTTGTGCTGCGCGCCCGCTCCGCCGACGTGACCACCACCGCGGCCCCCGCGTCCGTCACCAGGCAGCAGTCGAACAGGTGGAACGGCCAGGCAATCCAGCGCGAGTTGTGGTAGTCGTCGAACGTCATCGGGTCCTTCATGGCCGCCTTGGGGTTCATCAGCGCCCACTTCCGCGTCGAGACGGCAATCTCCGCCAGCGCCTGCCGGGTGCGCTCCTCGCCGTACTGGTGCATATAGCGGGTGGCGGCCATCGCGTAGTTGATGGGCTGGCCGATGAACCCGTACGGAATCTCGTACTGCAGCGTCGGCATGATCGGGTCCTGCGGCACGGGCGCGCGGCTGCTGCGGCCCGCCTGCCCGTGCGTGATGAGCGCCACCTCGCACCACCCCGCGTTGATGGCCGCCACGGCGTGCGCGATGTGGATGATGAACGACGACCCGCCGACCGTTGTGCTGTCCGTGAAGCGCGGCTTGATGCCCAGGTAGTCCCCGGTCATGTACGTCGAGTAGCCCGCCGTGAACAGCCCGTCCACGTCGCTCTTCGACAGCCCGGCGTCATCCAGCGCGTTGGCCGCCGCCTCCATGTGGTGCTGCAGCGACGACTTGTTCGGCACCGTCCCGATTTCGTCGGACTCCGCCACCCCTACGATGGCGGCAGTTCTGGAGAGGTCTGCCATATGCGCTCCTTGCACTCAGATTCGTTGTTCCCGCGAAGGGGGGAACCCCACCGCTAGCCGTGCCGTCGAAGGGCGCGACCCTACGCAACCCGCAACTCCTTCAGGTCAGGCGAGATGGTCAGCGTCGCCTCCGTGACGGCTTGCACCTCTTCCGGCGTGTAGCCGGGCGCGACCTCCCGCATGAGGAACCCCTCGGGCGTGATGTCGAAGAGGCCCAGGTTGGTCACCACCTTGGTGACCACGCCCACGGCGGTCACCGGCAGCGTGCACCGTTTCAGCAGCCGCGGCGCACCCTCGCGCGTCGTGTGCTCGAGCGCCAGGAACACCTGCTTCGCGCCCACCGCGAGGTCCATCGCCCCGCCGATGCCGCCGCCCTTGCGCCCGGCCGTCTTCCAGTTCGCGAAGTCCCCGTTCTCCGCCACCTCGTACGCGCCCATTACCGTCACGTCGATGTAGCCCGAGCGGATGAGCGAGAACGAGTCTGCGTGGTGGATGATGGAGGCGCCCTTCACCAGCGTCACGTGCTGCCCGCCCGCGTTCACCAGGTGGATGTCCTCCTCGCCCTCCGGCGAGAGCGGCCCGTAGCCGATGACCCCATTCTCCGACTGAAACAGGATGTCCGTGTCGCCGAAGTCGTAGTTGGAGCACAGCGTCGGCATGCCCACGCCCAGGTTCACCACCCAGCCGTCCTGGAACTCCATGGCGATGCGGTTGCACATCGTCTGCCGGTCCAGCGGCGTCTTTTCTTCAGCCATTGCCATCCTCGCTGCGCTCAGCGTCCGTTCGTCCTGAGGGAAATCGAAGGGCGAACGGACCCTGCTATATGAACCTGTGCTGCCCCCTACGCTCGCCGGTTCGGAGTGTCCCAGATCCCCTCCGGCGGCGGCGGTATCTTCACGACTCGATCTACCACGATGCCCGGCGTGTGGATGCTGTCCGGGTCCAGCTCGCCCAGCTCCACGATGTCCTGCTCGACCTCAGCGATCGTGATCTTCGCGGCCATGGCCATCACGGGGTTGAAGTTCCGCTGCGACCGCCGGAACTGCAGGTTGCCGAAGGTGTCCGCGCGGTACGCCCGCACGAAGGCGTAGTCGGCGTGCAGTGGGTACTCCAGCACGTAGGTGCGCCCGTTGAAGACGCGGTGCTCCTTGCCCTCGGCCGTCTCCGTCCCGACGCCCGTGGGCGTGTAGAACGCCGCGACGCCCGCGCCCGCAGCCCGCATACGCTCCGCCAGCGTACCCTGCGGCACCAGCTCAGCCTCCACCTGCCCCTGCTCGTTCAGCTTCTCGAAGAGATTTGCCCGCGACGGGTGCGGCGCGGCGCTGAAGGCGCAGACCATCTTGCGGATTTGCCCGTTCTCCACCAGCTTGCCCACGTCGACGACCTCGCCCTGTCCGCCGGTGTTGTTGGAGATGCCCGTCAGGTCCTTCGCGCCCTGCCGCACCAGCGCCATGATGAGGTTCCTCGGCACCCCGATGCCCGCGAAGCCTCCTGACATGAACGTCGCGCCGTCCGGCACGTCGGCGACGGCCTCGTCGAAGCTCGCATAGACCTTGTTCTTCATAGCCGCACAGACTCCATGCGTAGGAAAATTCGGATTGCGGGCTCATTCTAGCATAGGCGGGTGTCGTGTCCAGCACAGCCCCGCCACTGACGGTGCGCGCTCCGCCGTTCAGGTGTAAACTGACGGGCGTCGACGAGGCACTCTGGCGCCTCCACGTCGGCGTCAACGACAAGGAGCAGAGCAATGGCAACGCGTACCCCCATCATCGACTCCCAGGTGCATTCCTACGAGCGTAACAGCCCCGAACGCCCCTGGGTCGGCAGCCTCGACGGCCCCGCCGAGATCAACGGCGACCAGATGGTCGAGGCCATGGACGCCGCCGGCGTCGACGCCGCGCTCCTCGTCTCGCCCTACTCCATGTACCGCTTTGACGGCACCTACGCCCTTGAGGTTGGCGCGAAGCACCCGACACGGTTCGGCCTCATCAAGCCCTTCGACCCCCACTCCGAGTCCGTCGAGGAAGACGTTGTCGAGTGGGTCCGCAACCCGGGCGTTGTCGGCGTCCGCCTCATGCTCACCCGTGCGCCCTATGAGGAAGGCGACCCCGGCATAGACCGCCTCTTCGACGCCGCCGGACGGGCCGGCGTGCCGCTGAACGTCATGGCGTCCGGCCAGCTGCCCCTCTTCCGCACCTACGCGGAGCGCCACCCGGACACCCAGCTGGTCATCGACCACGTCGGTCTGGTCACGTACAACTATCCGCCCATCCCGGACGAGCCCTTTGCGGACATCCCTATCGTCGCCTCCCTCGCCGAGCTCGACCACATCGCCATCAAGATCTCCGCGGCCTGCACGCTGTCCCACGAGCCCTTCCCGTACCCGGACATCTGGGAGCCCCTGCGAATCCTGTTTGACGCCTTCGGCATCGACCGCTGCATGTGGGGCACCGACTGGACCCGCACCGTCGGCCTCCTCACCTACAAGCAGGGCGTCGACGCCTTCCGCGTGGCCGACGAGCTCTCGGACGCGGAGCGCGCCGCCCTCATGGGCGGCACCCTGTCGAAGATCTACAGCTGGTCCCCCGGCGCGCCAGCCTAGCCCATCGCTACGCCCTGACACAGCTCACTTGCCCGAACGTCGCGGCGCCCGCTACGTTCACTGCATGGCAAACGCTGCACGCCCTTACGTAACGGTTGGCATCGCCAAGTGGCCCTCAGGTTATGTGGATGCAGGCGAGCTCGATGCCAACGCGATCTCTCGTCCCGCCAGGGTGCCGGTGCGGCGGGTCGGTGAGGAGGTTGCACCTCAAGAAAAAATCTTTGTCTTGTAGCTGAAATGTGCCGTGTTGGCTACAGATCCTGTCAGGTTGTTTTGCCGCTGCCTCGGCGTTGCCGGGAAGGACTGCCCGGCGGTATCCTACCCCGCGACCGCCTCGCTCGCCGTGCGTTGCCGCCTCGGCGGCGCCGCCAGGAACACGACGCCCGCCGCGAGAACCCATGTGAACGTCGCCAGCAGGAACGCCTCGCGGTACGTGCCGAAGATGTCGAACATCCCCGCGATCAACAGCGGGCTCACGGCGCCGCTCAGCGTCACGAAGGGCCGCAGGACGCCGTTGATCGCCCCCAAGTTCTGCCTGCCGAAGTAGTTCGCGATGATCAGCGGGCGCATGATGAAGAACCCGCCCAGCGCCAGCCCGTGCGACGCCCCGGCAATGATGAGCGTCGGCACATTGGTGATGTTCAGGAACAGCATGATGCTCACCGCCGTCAGCAGCGCTTGGATCACCAGCAGGTAGCGCACCGGGTACCGCTCGGCCACCACGCCCCACACCAGCCGGACGCTGATGGAGCACACGCCGTACGCCGTCGCCGCCCACGCCCCGACGGCCGGCGAGAACCCGATGTCCTCAAAGTACGGGATCCAGTTGGCGTGAAAGCCGCCCATGCCCAGCATGGAGAGGAAGAACGCCAGGATCAGCAGCCAGAAGGCGTACGTGCGCATCGCCTGTCGCCGAGTGAAGCTCTGCTCCGCCCTCGACGCGATGCGTCGTTCGCCCTGCGCCGCCCCCGCCCGTTCGCCTTGAGCCTGTCGAAGGGTCGCCGGTTCGGGCTCCCTCGCGCCGTCGGGCAGCAGTCCGATGTCCTCGGGCCTCGACCGCACCATCAGCGCCAGCGGCACCATGATCGCCATCGACCCAATGCCGAGGACCACCCAGGCGTCGCGCCAGCCCACCAGCGTGATGATGCCGTGGACCAGGAAGGGGAAGAACAGCGGCCCCATCGCCGTGCCGGTGGAGGCAATCGCCACGGCCCGCCCGCGCATGCGCACGAACCACTTGGGCACGATGGCCACCGTCAGCATCTCCGCGCCGCCGACCATCGTGAGCGCCCCCAGCGCGCCGAACAGCACGTAGAAGAGCACGATGTTGTCGACCCACTTGAGGGTGATGAGCGAAAAGCCCATGGTGAGGCCGGTGAGCAGCATGAGGATGCGGGGGCCGGAGCGGGTGTCCTGCATCGGCCCGATGAAGGGCGAGAGGACGCCCCCCACGATGGCCCGCAGCGTGAACGCCCCAAAGAAGGCGGAGCGCGCCCAGCCGAGCTCGTCCGTCATGTGCGACGCGAAGACGCTGGCGCCCCAGACGCTCCCGCCGCTCTGCACGGCCCCCGCGAGGATGGATGCGATGACCACCAACCAGCCGTAGAAGAACCGTGGCCGAGGATTGCGCATGCGTCCCCTTCGGTGTAGCTGCGGGCGTCGGAGCTGTCGGCGTCGGCACGCCGACGGGCGGTAGCTAGGGAGTGTATGGGGGTGGGGGCAGGGGCGTCAAATGGGGGGGAGGACGGGACAAGAATCTATGTCGAGGGTATTGACTTTTGGGTACAGTGAGGATTACAAGAATAAAGCATGGCGATGTTAAGAGCGGTTGTTACGTCCGAAGAAGCCGAGAGTACTGGCATCGTCTCTGCCGTCCCCCAAGAAGGCTTATCTAGACTTATCCTGTGAGTGAGGCACACTGTCTAAAGGGGGCATGCCATCTGCCCGTTGAGCCGCAGTGAAAATATGAAGAGAATCCGGGCTTACAACACGACGCCGGAGTTATCTGTTAGAAAACTGCTTCATGGGCTTGGGTATCGCTTCCGGCTCCACAGAAGTGATTTGCCAGGTCGCCCGGATGTCACTTTGTCTCGCTATCGAGCGGCACTTTTTGTCAATGGGTGCTTTTGGCATGGGCACGGCTGTAGACGGGGTCGAATGC
This sequence comes from Chloroflexota bacterium, assembly GCA_026713825.1. NCBI lineage: Bacteria > Bacillati > Chloroflexota > Chloroflexota bacterium. The sequence goes on from JAPONS010000007.1 coordinate 42,220, forward strand.
CTAAGTCAAATCTGTCTTACTGGTTGCCTAAGATCCAAAGAAATCAGGAACGCGATCGCAAGAATTACGATGCCTTGATTAAGTCTGGGTGGAATCCCGTCATTGTGTGGGAGTGTGAGGTGAAGGATCAGGATTCGCTGAAGAATCGGCTGCAGGTTACCTTACAGAGGTCGCAAGGGGAGGCTAGAGCATCGTGAGCCCCTCAACATATACGTTGGCATCATTCTTTAGTGGGATCGGCGGTATTGAGTTAGGGTTTGAGTTGACCGGAGCTTACCAAACTGTCTACCAATGTGAGATTGACAGCTTCTGTAGGTCTTTGCTGGAACGACACTGGCCCGAAGTATGGCGAACACAAGACATCAGGGAGATTCGAAATGAAGACTTACCAACTGCCGATGTCTGGGTTGGAGGTTTCCCCTGCCAAGATGTCTCTCTGGCAGCAATGGGCCCAAGAGCAGGGCTTGGAGGAAAGCGTTCTTCTCTCTTTTTTGAATTTTATCGCTTACTTAGAGAAGGACGCCCCAGAGTTTTCGTCATCGAGAACGTTCCAGGTTTGCTATCTAGCCACTCAGGGCGAGACTTCGGAATCGTCATCCGGTCGTTGGCCGAACTCGGGTATGGCGTGGGATGGCGTGTGCTTAACAGCAAGAACTTCGGAGTCCCCCAATCTCGCCAAAGAGTCTATATTGTTGGATGTCGTGGAGACTGGAGAGGTCCCGGACAGATACTTTTTGAGCCCCAACGCAGCCAAGGGAATGATTCGACGGGCCGACCGAATGGGGCGGAACCTGTTTCCCCCTTTAAGAAGATCTTTGGAGATCTTATCAAGGGGCCAGTTGTTCAAGGAATAGCCTATTGCCTTTATGCGTGCTCAGCTAGGCATACGGGGACAGACTGGAGTCGCACGTATGTGAGTTACCCGGATGGAAGAGTACGAAGACTAACGCCGTTAGAGACGGAAAGGGTACAAGGTTTTCCTGACGGTTGGACAATGCCTGAAGATGCTTATGGTGACCCAGACAAGCTTGATAGCTTGAGATATCATGCGCTGGGCAATGCAGTTACAGTCCCGGTGGCCCAATGGCTTGCTACGAGAATAGCGCATTATCTGTACCAATCTGCTACACCCTTGATGCAAGAAGAAGAAGCGCCGGCAGCTGTATAGCTAAATCATGTCTAACTCCTGGTTAAGCTGCTGAAGCAGGGATTGGTTGGGTCTGGCAGCAGCCTCTACAGGTAGTCTTCCTTCCGGAATTGGGCCAATATGGTCCTTCAAACATTCGAGACTAAAGGCTGGCACTTCTTGGATGAAGTAGTCGCTTATGTCTCCGGGGACTTCGACCGAGAATTGACCATGATTTGCGGTTATGCGAATTAAACCCTCGTCAAATGCCCAATGGTGAAGTTTACATAGACAAATTCCATTGAAGACAACATCAAGTTCATACTCTGACCAAGGCAATATGTGCGCGGCGTCGACACCAGGTAGCCGATTCCTTTTTGTTGCTGGCAAGTGTCGACCACAGACCGCACAAGTGGAGTTATAGGCCTTCCTTACTAGTGCCCTGAATTTTGCGCTGGCTGCTCCCCGACTGTTAGCCCACCGTTTCCATTCTCTAATGACCCTTCGCCGTAGTTCGGGCTCTTCGGGATCAATATCATTCATATGTGACAAAGGCTCAGGCACTTCAAGCTCAAGAACTTGGGTCAAGTATTGGAGAACATCTGTGCCTCCACTATAAGGAAGGCCAAGGTCACTTGCCTGTTCAGAAATTAATTCCTCTAAGGAGGTTACGACACGTTCAGTTGAGGTACCTACAGGGGTAGGTGATTGTATGGATGATTCGTGCTCTGCAAGCAGCACTGCAACATCATCCGGCAAATGGGTTTTCTTATCCCAAACATTCTTCAGTGCCGCTAAACGCTGTTCAAGGTGTAACTCGTCAGCCTCAAACATCTGGTTGCGTAGAGTAATCGTATCCAATCGAAGTGTTGCCTTGTCCACAGCAAGCTCAACTTCGGCAACCTGCAAATGGTCAATGGCGTATTGATTACGTCTAACGACCGGGGTTCCGCCACCCAGGCTATTGTTTGCTCTGACAGGGTGAGGGAGTAGGAGAGCAGCTGCAACTTGGCGTTGGATCTGAATTCCGCTGTTCTCAATTCTCCGTATACGTAGCTTGCCTCCTTGTTGACGTAATTCGGTTGCAGTATCTAGGGTAAGTCCTCCTCCGAGGGCCAAATGAATCCTTCGCCCTACAATGTCATGAGGAGTAGTGCCATTGCACTCTTCACTGATTTCGTATTCGCCCCTTCCCCCACTCGTCCTTCTACTGATACGCATTTTGCTCCCGTCACATGCTTTCTTTGGTGCAACCAATTCTAGATGGATGCCGATTCAGAAACGATTCCTTTACGGCAACCGGGTCAAGTGAAAGTTAACTGTTGCAGGGTCTCGAGTGCAAGAAGCATCTCTTGCACTGAATGGATGCACCCCTTCCCCCACTCGCACACATCCCCTATAGTCCACCCAAACGCACTCTCGCCGCAGGAGGCCCGACATGGCGACCACGCCCCACGGTCAGCTCTTCGCGTCCAACCGGCCCGTCGTCATGGGCCGGCGGGGCATGGTGTCCAGCGGTCACCCGCTGGCATCGCAGGCCGGCATCTCGACGCTGCAGCGGGGCGGCAACGCCGTCGACGCCGCGCTGGCCGTCGCCGCGGCCGTCAGCGTCGTCGAGCCCCTCATGTCCGGCATCGGCGGCGACGGCTTTATCATGGTCTACACCAGCGCGGACGACGCCCTGCAGGTAATCAACGCCACCGGCTCCGCGCCCTATGAGGCCACGCTGGAGCGCTACCAGGCCACCGGCATCCCCATGAAGGGCGTCCTCTCCACCTCCGTGCCCTCGCTGCTCCGAGGCTGGACGGCGATGCACCAGCGCTACGGCACGCTGCCCCTGTCCGACGTCCTCGCCCCCGCCATCGACCTCGCGGCCAACGGCTTCCCCGTGTCGCACCTGCTTGCGAAGAACATCGCCGAGGACCCGGTGCTCACCGTCTTCCCCACGTCGGCGGCGGTCTACGCGCGGCAGGGCCGGCCGGTTCGCGCCGGAGAGATGCTCTACCAGGAGGACCTCGCCCGCACCTTCGAGCGCATCGCCGCCGAGGGCGAGGGCGTCTTCTACGAGGGCGATGTCGCCGAGGAGATCGTGCGCTTCATCGAGGAGCAGGGCGGGCTGATCACGATGCGCGACCTCGCCGACCAGCGCGCCCGCTGGTCTGACGCCATCTCGACGACCTACCACGGCCACACCGTCTACGAGGCCCCGCCCAACTCCAGCGGCCACGTGCTCTTGCAGGAGCTGAGCCTCGCCGAGCAGTTCGACCTCCGCGCCCTCGGCTGCAACACCGCCGAGAGCGTCCACGTCATGGTGGAGGCCAAGCGCCTCGCCTTCGCCGACCGCGAGGTCTACATGGCCGACCCGGAGTGGGTGGAGGTGCCCGTCCCCGGCCTGATCTCAAAGGAGTACGCCGCCGAGCGCGCCAAGCTCATAGACCCGGCCCGCGCCATGGACGGCGTTCCGCACGGCGACCCGTGGCGCTACCAGGGCTCGCAGCCGCCGAGGGCCACGGCAGGCGTCTCCGCGCCGCGTGAGGACACCACCTGCTTCTGCGTCGTCGACCAGTGGGGCAACGCCGTCTCCATGCTCCAGAGCCTGCAGACGGCCTTCGGGTCCAGCATTATCGCGGGCAACACCGGCGTGCTGCTGAACAATCGCATGACCTACTGGCACCTGGATCCGAACCATATCGACGTCCTGGAGCCCGGCAAGCGCGTGCGTCACACGATGAACCCGGTCATGGTCTTCAAGGACGCCGACGAAGGCCGCAAGCTCGCCCTCGTCTGCGGCACCCCCGGCGCCGACACCCAGGTGCAGACCAACTTCCAGGTCGTCACCCACGTCCTCGACTTCGGCATGACCGTCGCCGAGGCCGTCGAGGCCCCGCGATGGCGGCACGTGCAGGACGGCACGGAGTCGACGATACCGCACACCGCGCCCGACGAGCTCCGCATGGAGGGCCGCTTCCCCGCCGAGGCGCTCGACGGCCTCCGCGGCCGCGGCCACCCCGTCTCAGTCATCGGCGACTGGGCGGCCACCGGCAGCGAGGTGATGATCCAGGTGGACACGGAGACCGGCGCCCTCTACGGCGCGGCGGACCCCCGTCGCGACGGCTACGCAGTAGGGTGGTAGACTGCGCCCAGGGACAGACATAACCGTTCGCCCTGAGCTTTTCGAAGGGTTGCACGAACGGACCGGACAATGGAGGTGACGAGATGCAGCAGACGGAGATGCAGATCAAGACCACGGGCATTGACCACGTGGTGCTGTGGGTCAACGACCTGGAGCGGGCCAAGGCGTTCTACGTCGACCTGCTGGGGATGACGGTGAACCATGAGGGCGGGGGCAATTGCTTCCTCTGGTGCGGCAACGACCAGGTGGCGCTGTTCAAGACCCGGGGAGGCGCGGTCACCGAAGGCGGCATTGAGCTCAACCACATGGCCCTCAAGATGGCGCCGGAGTCCTACGAGGCCACCAAGGCCCGCCTGGAGAACGCCGGCGTCTACGTCCACGGCCGCCCCGGCGACGACACCTGCATCTACTTCGACGACCCGGACGGCCACGGCCTTCAGCTCCTCTACAAGGGGTATGACGGGTAGGGGGGCTTAGGCGGTCGGCTCGCCCCAGTTGCGCACATAGTCGTGCTGCTCGTCCGTCTGTGGCGTCCGCAGGATGCGGGCCGACTTCTCGGCGCCCTGCCACCACTCGGCGATCAGCGCGAGTGCATCCTCGCCCGTGTGCCCGTGGCGCACCAGCCAGCACCCGACGGTCGTGCCGGTGCGTCCGACCCCCGCGAGGCAGTGCACGTACACCGTCTCGCCGGCGTCGATGGCATTGTCAATCGAGTCAAGGATGCCCGTCATCTGGCCCGGTGAGGTCGGGATGTCCATGTCGATGATGGCGTGCCGCTCGTACCCAACTACTACTCCCCTGCGCCGTGCCTCTTTCACAAGGTCGTAGGTGTAGGGCTTGTTCGCACCCCTCTCCGTCAGGTCGACGAAGTGCGTGACCCCTGCATTGAGGAGCGCGTGCATGTTCTCCAGCGACGGGCGGCGCGGGGTCATTCCGGGGTATTCGCCTGCCAGGAAGCGGCCGGGGATCACCCAGTAGCTGTTGGCGATGGGGCGGACCAGCGTCTCGACTGTGGGCATGTTGCCTGCCTCCTCTTGTACGGATGTGCGCACTCCTGCTTCTAGTGTGACGCACGAAAGGGGCCGGTCAACGAACGGAACGTTAACGTATGACGAAATCAGTAAAAAGGTGAAAGTCTGTGAAGTGAAATGCTCATGGCCGAGGGCTGCTGCTTGGCGGAGGGAGTGGGATTCGAACCCACGGTGAGTTGCCCCACACCTGTTTTCAAGACAGGCGCCATAGTCCGCTCGGCCATCCCTCCGCGTTGCGGCCCCGGTCCAGCCTGGCCCGCTCGCCCTCGCCGCGCGCGTCACACGATCGTGTCCGCGCCGATGTACGGGCGCAGCGCCGACGGCGTCTCGATCGTCCCGTCCTCGCGCTGGTACGTCTCGATCACGGCGATGATCACCCTCGGCAGCGCCAGCCCCGAGCCGTTCAGCGTGTGCGGGTATTGGGGCCGCGCGCCCGCCTCCGGCCGGTAGCGAATATTCGACCGCCGCGCCTGGAAGTCCGTGCAGGTCGAGCATGAGCTCACCTCCAGCCACTCCTCGCAGCCCGGCGACCACACTTCGATGTCGAACGTCATGGCAGACTGGAACCCCATGTCGCCCGCGCACAGCGACAGCACCCGGTGCGGCAGCTCCAACCGCCGCAGCAGGTCCGACGCGTCCTCCACCAGCGATTCCAGTGCGGCCTCCCCCTGCTCCGGCTCCACAAGTTGGTACATCTCCACCTTGTTGAACTGGTGGACGCGCTTGATGCCCCGCGTGTCGCGGCCCGCGGCGGCCTTCTCACGGCGAAAGCATGGCGTCTGCGCGACGTACTTGATCGGCAGCGCGTCCGGCCCCAGGATCTCGTCCCGGTGCAGCCCCGTGAGCGCGACCTCCGCCGTCGGAAGCAGCCACAGGTCCTCCTCCACGTCGCGGTACAGGTTGTCGCCGAACTTGGGCAGGTTGCCGGATCCCAGCATCACCTGCTCGCGCACCATCGCGGGCAAGGCCATCTCCGTGTAGCCGTGCTCACGCGTGTGCACGTCCAGCATCCAGCTGATGAGCGCGCGCTCCAGTCGAGCGGCCGGGCCCGTCAGCACATAGAAGCGCGCGCCCGACAGCTTGGCCCCGCGTTCCATGTCGATGATGCCCAGCTTCTCGCCCAGGTCCCAGTGCGCCAACGGCGTGAAGCCGTACGACCGAGCCTCACCCCACGAGTTGGCGACGGTGTTCGCTGACTCGTCGAGGCCGTCCGGCGTCGAGTCCAGTGGCAGGTTGGGTAGCTCCAGCATGAGCGTCTCGATGGTCGCTTCTGCCTCTCGAATGGTCTCGCCAAGGGCCTCCACCCGCTCGTTGACTGTCTGCGTCTCCGACCGAAGCTCCTCCAGCCGGGCCGGATCACCGCCGCCGCTGCGGGAGGCCGCCATGAGCTGCCCGAACTCGCGGCTCAGTTGGTTGTGCGTCGCCCGGAGCGTGTCGCGCTCTGTGACGGCGGCACGGCGCTCCTCGTCCATCCGCAGCAGCTCCGCGAAGTCCGGCTCCTCCCCACGACGCGCGAGTGCGGCCGCGACCTCGTCGGGCGCTCGGCGGATTTGGTCGATGTTCAGCATGGCTGCAGGCGGTCCTTCGGTTGGGATTGGGGCGAAGATGGAAGTGCGTCAATTAATCATAGCTTGGCGGCCACGGTGGTGGAAGAGGGCGGGCCTTTGCGGCACACGGCGCGAACCCGGTGCGTCGCGGCGCTCTCAATGACTAGCCCTTGCCTGCAAAGCCCTACAGCGCCGGCGTCCGCTTGTGCCAGTCCGTGCTTTGCTCGTAGGCGTGGGCAAGCCGAAGCAGGGTTCCCTCAGCGAAGGGCTTGCCAACAAGCTGGAAGCCGATGGGCATGCCCGCCGACGTAAAGCCGCAGGGCACCGAGATGGCAGGAAACCCCGTCAGGTTGAACGGCTGCGTGTACCAGGTGACCGCCGTCCGCAGGTCCATATCGGTGCCGCCGACGGTTACCCGGTCTTGCCCGATAGGCGGCGCCGTCAGCGGCAGCATCGGCAGCGCCAGTGCGTCGAATTCCGCCATGGCCGCCAGAAGCTGCCCGCGTATCCGCGACTGCGCCTCCCGCGCGAGGATGTAGTCCGTCGCGGTGTTGTTGCGCCCGCCCGACAGCCGTCCGAAGACGTCCTCGCCGTAGTCGCCGGAGCGCGCATCGAGCCACTCCCGGTGGTACGCTGCGGCCTCCGACGAGATGATGACGAAGTTGTGCGGCAGCGCGTCACGCAGCAGTGGAAGCTCCACCGGGTCGACGAGCGTCGCGCCGAGGCTGCCCAAGTGCGCGAACGCCTCCTCCACTGCCTGCTCTAGCTCGTCGTCCATCGGCAGCCGGTAGTCGCCGCGCACCACGCCGATGCGCAGGCCCCCCGCCCCTCCGGCCATCGCGTCGAGGAAGTTGGGCACGGCCGCGTCGACGCTGTTGGGGTCGAGCGCGTCGTAGCCCGCGATGGCCTGCAGCACAACGGCCGCGTCGGCCACGCTCCGGGTCATCGGCCCCACGGTGTCCAGCGACGTCGAGAGCGGCAGCACGCCGCGCTTGCTGACCCGCCCGTACGTCGGCTTCAGCCCGACTATGCCGCAGAATGCCGCGGGTATGCGGATGGAGCCTCCTGTGTCGGACCCCAGCGTTGCGGCGCAGAGGCCGGCGGCCATGGCCGCGCCGGACCCGCCGCTGGAGCCGCCGGTCACGCAGTCCGTGTTCCACGGGTTTCGCGCCGGCCCATAGTGGGCGTTGTTGTTTGTGATGCCGAAAGCGAACTCGTGCATGTTGAGCTTGCCCAGCAGCACGGCCCCCGCCTCTGCGAGCTTGGCCGCGGCGGGGCAGTCCTCGTCCGGCACGTTCTCCGCCAGAATCTTGCTGCCGCCGGTGGTGGGGATGCCCGCAGTGTCATAGAGGTCCTTCAGCGCGATGGGAATGCCGTGCAGCGGCCCGCGATTCCGCCCCGCCGCGATCTCCGCCTCCGCCTGCCGCGCTCGCTCCATCGCGAGGTCGCCGGTGACGGTGATGTAGGCGTTGATGCGCGGCTCCAGCGCCTCGATTCGCTCGAGGTATGCCTGCGTCATCTCCACGGGCGAGATCCGCCCGGCGGCGATCTCCCCGCTGGCCTCTGCGACGCTGAGCAGGTGCAGTTCCGTCCCGGGCATGGCGTTCCTCCTCATTGGACGACTCGCGCCCAAGCATAGGATGGCGCGCCCTTGGGTGGCAAGACGCGGCGAGTGCCGTCGCGTGGCGGAGTCGTGCTATAATTTGGAGTCGAGGGGATATAGCTCAGCTGGAAGAGCGCTGCGTTCGCAACGCAGAGGTCGGGGGTTCGAATCCCCCTATCTCCACCACCGGCCAATCCTCGCCCATCCCTCATTGGCCCAGGAATCCCCTATTTTGTAGCTGAGAAACGCCAAAGTGGTACTCTGTCGTGTCCCATGCATCCCCCAAGTTTCCACGTCAAGTGTGGCAATATATGTGGGAACGGATCACGACGGAGGGGGATGCCATGGCACTCTTGGCGACGCGGCTGAGGGCGCGGCGCTTGTGGGTAAGCTGAACGGTGTTGAGGACCAGGACGGCATCGTGACTCCCGCAGCCCGAGGATCTTCGGCTCGCAGCGGGAACGACTCTGCAAGCAGGTCGTGTATACATGCCGGCATTCGCGACCGGCGCCCTTGCTTGCCTTAGTCGTCACCCTCGCCAAGGGCGAAGGGTTCAACATGGCCGTCCAATCGACCGCTTCCAAGTGTTCCGAAATGAATTTGTGTGGTGGACCCATTGTGAAGATACCGATGATCCAGACGCCTCAGGCGCCATGCCCCAAATGACTCCGCCTCTGCTTCTGCGCAGTGATTCCTCTTGCCGTGCCCGTCAAACGGGCTGCGCGCGCTCCCTTCCGCCGGCCTGGTCAAAGCTTCGGCAAGTGTAAGAGGAACTCGCGGAGCGCCCTGGCGCACTCCTCCGGCTTCTCCAGGGGCAAAAAATGCGTGGTATCGGGGAGGAAGTCGTAGTGGACTATGGCGACGTCGCTCAGGTCCAGCGTGGGGAGGTAGGAGTACGGCAGCGTGGGGTCAGCGCCAATGACCTTGAGGGGACAGCGCATCGCCTCGAAGTCTACGGCAAGGAAGAAGATTCTCGCGTAGTCGATAATCTGTGCCTCGTACTCCGGCGGACACCGCAGATCGAAGCCCTCCCCATCCCTGCTTTCCCGAAGGGTTGCCTTTGCGATGAGGTCATGGGCCTCGGGCGCCATGCGCTGGAAGGCGGGGATATAGGGCAGGATGGAGGAAAACTCGTCTGTGGTGCGAAAGCGCGATGTCCGGCGGCGGACCATTGCGGCAGTGCGGATCGCAACTCCGTCGAATTGCTCATCGGACACGTTGGGCTTCCGCAGGGGAGGGTCGTACAGTATCAGGGCTTCGTATCCGCTTCCCATGGTGGATGACAGGAGCGCTGCAATTGACGACAGGGAGTGGTAGACGCCGATCTTGGGCTTCTTTCCAAAGCCCTCGTCAACGGCCTCAAGAATGCGGTCATGATCATCGACCAGCGTGGGCACGTTGTGCCGGTCAAGCGAAGTCAGTTCGTTCCAGCCGTGGTTCCGCAAGTCGTAAATGATAACGTCGAACTCGTCTGTCAGCAGGGACCAGAAGGGATAGTAGAGGTCGGTTGCCAGGCCGTTGCCATGAGACAACACCAGCCGCTGGCCGTCCGGGTTGCCGTGGCGCCGCACGATGATTGTGGTATCGGCATCCACGGGAACGCCCACCGTCTCCAACGGTTCAGGAACGTCCCACACAAATTCCGCTTCTGTCATCGTTGTGCCTGTTCTCCACCCATGGAAGTGGGTCTGCCGTGTCAGGCCTGACGCAACTCCTCTTGAGCGGCATGTGCGGTCGGCGAGGTTGCCCGCTCCCTGCCGGGCGCCATCTCATGCGCAATCGCGGCCGCGAAGTCTATTGTGCCCAAGTCTTCCACCCACCACCGGACTGTCGGCAGGTGGGGGAAACTGAATACTGCCCCTGGGTCGCCCTGAAGCAGAGAGGCGGGCACCTGAAAGGTCGCAACGTCCAGGTAGAGCCCGGTGCCGAGGGCTTTGACGAGGGCCTCCTTCACGGTCCCCAGCCGGTAGAATCGCTCCACCTTCACATGGCCTGCCGCTGACGCCATCGCAGCCCGCTCGTCCCGCCCGAAAACCGTCTCGGCCAGCCCGTCCAGGTCGCGCTTGTCCGAGCGTTCCTCCACGTCGATGCCGATCTGCCCTTCGGAAGCCAGCGCAATCAGCCCGTGACGCCCGCTATCGCTGACGTTGAAGTGCATCGCCGCGGGGGAACCGCACACGACGGCGTAGGGCTTGCCGTGATCCGCGGTCTCGAATGAGAGGTCCGCGTTGCCGCACGACAGCCGCTCACAGAGGAGGGACCGGAGCGCGGCGCGCAGCAGGGTGTACCGCCGGCTCGATTCCGGGAAGACGTACCGCGCGGCGCGGGCATGCTCGTGATCATCCAGCCACGGGCCCGCCAATGCCTCCCGGGCGCCGTCGAGCGCAAGGTCGACGTGGAAGACATCAGCGCCGCCGATCTCCCGGAACGGGCGCCACCACTGTTGGGCCGCCGGAATGCGCATGGACCGCATTATAGCGGGTGCGGGCGGCAGCGCCTCATGCACATCAAGCGCCCGTCGCACCGGCCTCTGGGCTTGCTGCAGCGTTCCATTCCGCTTCACTTCGAGGGGCCGTGCGACGGGCATTCGCTTGCCTGCGTACAGGTTAGGCCGCTTCCTTCTCCAAGTACTCGATCACGTTCGCGAGGGTCTGGAAATTCTCGCAGTCGCCCGCGCTCATATCGAGGTTGAACTCCTGCGCCACGACCTTCATGAATGCGACGAAGTCGACCGAGGACACGCCCGCGTCAGCCAGGCTCTTGTTCGCGTCCAGTTCCCGGCCGATGGGTCGGCCTTCGACCTCCAGGTTCTCGTCCACAAGCTTCCTGAGACGTTCTTCTATCGTTGCCACAACATTACCCCCCTTTGTTTCATCAGAATGCCAGTTTATCCTACCTGAACGGATATACGTGGTCAACGTTCATTTGCTCTGGGACTGCCTTGTATGCTCTGTTCGTGTCCTCCTTCCACAAGCGTTGAGTAATCCGTTGCGCGCCGTGGTCTCAACGGCTCTGCACCCACAGGCTCCGGCGCTGGAAGGCGTAGCCTGGTATCGACACCCGGCGGCGCGTTTCTCCCGCGAACAGCCCGGCAAACGCGACCGACGCCCCCGCCTCGTACGCCCGCGCAACGGCGTCTGGGAAGCTGCTCGAACGGTCGACGAAGGTGGCCGCCGCCGCGTCCGGGCCGCCGCTCGGCCACTGCCCTGCGGCCGTGCCTGCACCGTCCGAGCCGCCGATCTCGGCCACCAGCTCGACGCCCGTGCCCGCGAGCGCTTCAAGGCACGTCTCGAACGCCGCCGTGTCGCCGGTCAGCTTCCGCCAGTGCGTGTTGTCCAGGATGTCGGACGGCTGGAGGACGACGCCCGTCACGCTGCTCACCATCGTCGTCGAAGGCCGGTTGACGGCGACTTGCGGCAGGGCGGCCTCGGGGCCGCTGAGGGCCACCGCGAGCCGCAGCCCGTCTTCCAGGCTGAGGGCC
>JAPONS010000008.1 GCA_026713825.1 Chloroflexota bacterium
CCTCTACCGTGATGACTGCCTCGCCCACAGGGAGATCCACCTGATGGCCCTCTGTCCCGCCGTCCGCATCCCCCGGCGTGACCGCCACGCTCGCGTTCTCGTCGCTAGCTGTCGCCGTCACCGTCGTCGCTGTCACCCCGTGCCCCACCGCCGCCGTGTACCCCGTCGTCCCCGCCGCAAACGCCGGCGACAGCGTCACCCCACTCAGCGCCAGTGCACTCAAGCTCGCGTCGGAAGAGAGAGACACCGGCATCCGGTAGGCCAACACCTTGTTGCCGGTCACCTGCTTCGCCGCCCGGTTGACGGCCCACAAGACGCTGCCGTTGGACCATATCCCTTGCACATTGGTGGCATCAGTGGCGGCGAACTCCTTGGCGGTGTCGCGATCACCGGTGGCAAGCTCGTATGCAAAGAAGTGTGCGTCGGTGTTGTCCGCCACCCACATCGTCGTGCCGTCCGTCCAGAGGCCTTGGGGGGTTGTATTGTCCTCGTGGAGGGCAATATTTCTGGTGGAGTCCGGCGTCCTGTCAGCCAACACGTAGGCATACAGCTTCTTGTCCGTCACGTCAGCGACCCACATAGTCAAGCTGTCTGCGGCAATGCCGGTGAGTCGGACGGTGCCGGTCAGCGTGGTGAAGTCCTTGGCGGTATCCGGATCTTTGTCGGCGATGTTGTAGGCGACCAGCTTGTTGACCTCGTCGTCGGCTACCCAGATAGTCGTGCCGTCTGTGGTACAGCCGCCCGGAACATTCTGACCGCTGAGACTTATGTCGCCGTTTTCATTTCGCGTCAGCGCATCCTGCTCCAGCGTATAGGCAAAGAGCTTATACCCCCGCTCCTCGACGACCCACATCGTCGTCCCATCGGAGCACACGCCGCGGGCGTCCTGCTTGCCGTCGCCCGGCAGCGGGTCGATATCGAAGGCCGACAGCCGTTCGCCGGGGGTGCCGGCCTCCGCAAGCGCAACGCTGGCAAGGGGGGTGAGGGCAAGTAGCAGAGCGGAGATGACGCCAACAGCAATGAGGGGACGCGATCCCGGGAGGCGCCCCTCATGCCTCAACGGGGGACGCTCCCACTCATACGGGGCAGCCGCACCAGCGCATCGGCCGGTCTGCCTGCAAGTCCTGTGAAGGCAATATGATAGATGTTCTTGTGCATCCAAGAAATCCAGCCGTGTTACGCAGCCAGATTTCACGCATAGCGCATAGGGGGCGGCCCAATGCGCGTCTTTAGGGCAACGCTACAGAGGCATAGTAGGGGTGTCAATGAGGTAAACTGGATGGATTTCAGCAGATTTCGCTGAGAATGGTAGCGGTTTGTCTGACGGCCCTAGGCGGGTGCTCAGTCGGCCTTCCCTTGGCGAATGCCTACGCTTCCGTGTGTTACATCCCCGCCGGACCTATCCTGTGTCGTCCGGCGTCTCGTCCTCACCCGCCCGGTAGTCCCAGATGCCGGTAAGTTCCGTGGGAAACGCTTGCCGAATCTCTTGTACCGCCTGCTCTCCGGAAGCCTCTGCGGCCTCCATTGCTCCCACAACAAACGCCGTGTTCGCTGCCTCCTCGGACACGCCCAGCTCCCGCGCCGCCTCCAGCGCCGCCTCCAGCGCCTCCGTCGTCGCCTCGCCCGCGCTGTGCCCGCCCTCCAGCGCGCCCTGCACCACCCCGTAGCCCGCGCCGCGTAGCGCCACCAGGAACGGCACCTGCCGGCGCGTCAGCGTCCGCAGCGTCCCCAGCACGGCGCCCCGGGCCGCGCGCCCCACCTGGTCCGTCAGGTCGTCGCCTACGTGCACCGCGCCCCTGGTGGCGTGCCGGGCCAGCTCGAGCCCATGCCCCGCGAAGTCCCCCACGTCCTCGATGGCGTCGTCCACCGCGTCGCCCACCGCCTGCGCCACCTCGCGCACCAGCATCCGCCCCTTGCCCGCCGACGTCACCGCCGCCTGCGTCGACGCAGCAAGCTGGTACGCCGTCACCCCCAGCGCCACGTCCGCCCCCGGCAGCCGCTTCAGGTAGCCGTAGGACATTGACGTCAACGGCCCCAGGACCGGCACCGAGGTAAGGGCTCGCCTTGCCGGTGTCGAGTGCGCCATCAGCTCTGCCAGCGCCACATCCCGCGGCAGTTCGCCCTCCTCCCGCAGCGCCACCAGCAGGTTCAGCGACAAGAGGCTGAATATGAAGGCGATGACAAAGACGAAGTCGAACCCCACCAGCTGCAATGCCGGTATCTCAACGGCGCCCGTCTGCGTGACCCAGGTGAAATCGAACCGCAGCGTCTTTGTCGCGAAATAGTCCGCCAAGTATCCCCCGATGATCGGCCCAATGCCCATGCTGGCATAGGCCGCAATGCTCGCGACTCCAAGGAATGCCGTGGCCTTCTGGTCCGGCGCAATTTTGAGCGAAAGGGTATTGATGGTGAGGAAGATGCCCCCGCGCGCAATGCCCACAAACGCGTTGAGCATGATGAGAAGCGGCATCGTCAACACATGCTTTTCCGTATGCGCCACAAAGACCCACCCCAGGAACACCAGCAGGAACAGCGACGCCGACAGCGACATCACCGTTTTGCTCCCGACCCGGTCCGCCATCGGCCCCCACACGCGCACGAACAGGACGTGCGTGATGTTGCTCAGCACCACCAGCGCCATGACGACCGGCAGCTCCAGTTTCAGGTCCGTCAGCATGTAGACGACGAAGAACGGTATCGCGATGTTGGACGCCACGCCCCAGACCCACAGGAACCGCAGCAACTGCGAGAAGTTCTTGTCCCGCAGCGGCTCCGTCAAGACGCTGATGGGCGATTGCTTCGCATCCGGCGCCGCCGGCATCAGCGGCTCCTTCGCCCGCGCAACCATGGCCGGGCCGATGATTCCAAGGGTCAGCGCCCCGACGATGAAGAACAGTGAATAGCCAAACGTCTCTTCCCCAGCCGGCGCACGTCCTTCCCACCAGCTGATGAAGAAGCTCGCGCCCAGTCCTAATACCGCCAGCACCGCAGTGCTGGCCGCCAGCCGCCGACCGTAGTAGCCGCCTAGCAGCTGTTGCGGCACCAAGTCGTGCATCCAGCTCATCCACGCCGTGATCCACATCGGCGCGAACAGGCCGCGGAACGCCAGCAGGAAGATCACCGTCGTCACGGCAAGTGAACTGGGGACGTCGATAAAGAACGGCACCGCCGCAACGGGGATCATCAGCAGCTGGGCCAGCAGCCATGCCGGCAGTCCAATTGCCTTCCTGGCCCGAAACCGTTCGATGATGAGGATGGCCGGCAACTGCACGACCAGCGAGGCGAAGGGGACTGCCGAGACGATGCCCACCTGCAGGTTGTTGGCCCCCAGCGCTAGCGCATAGGCCGCCAGATATCCCATGACCTGGATGGTCGCCAGCGCCTCGCTGGTCACGCCATCCCAGATCATCATGCGGAGGCTGGAGCGCACCTCAGCGTTGGTCAGCGTGGGACTTGGGCGCAGGAAACCGAACATCAAAGATTGACCCCTATCGAGAGCGGTGGCAACAGCGCAGCGGTTCGCCAAAGCTCAAAAGTGCAAACTGCCCATCCCCAACCGGGAATGGGCAGTTGTTAATCGAGTCAGGCGCCCCATTTACAGGGGCCCTTAATCACAATAACGCAAGAGTTGGCCCGGACGTTCCCTGCTACCCGGCGCGCCCCACCGCGGCGTCGAAGCGCGCCATCATCTCCCCGTCCAGCGGCGCCGCCTCCTCCGCCTCGACGCACTCACGCAGTTCCTCGCGGTTCTTGATGCCGAGCACCACCGTCGACACCCCCTCCATCGAAAGCGCGTAGCAGTGCGCCAGGTACGCCGCACTGTGCCCGGCCTCCGCCGCGATGGCGCGGAAGGGCGCCGCCCGCGCGTAGTCCGCCAGCTCCGAGTGCCCCTCCGGCAGCGGCCGGTCGATAGCGTCCGTCAGCGCGCCCGCCTGCACCGCCCGGATGCCCATGACCCCCACGCCGTTGGCGTTCGCCGACGCGATGATGTCGCGCGGCCGCGCGGGCCCGTCCCCCTGCAGCAGCCCGCCTGCCGAGTCCAGCAAGTTCGCGATGCACTGGATGAAGTCCGGCCGCGGCCCGTTCTCCAGCAGGTGGATCAGCGCGTCAGCGTGACTGATGCCCGTCAGCCCCCAGCGCCCGATGCGCCCCTCGGCAATCAACCGCTCGAACGCCGGCGCCACCCCCTCGACAACGCTAGTCACGGTCGTCAGCCGGTCTCCCCCCTCGTCGCCCAGTGTGACGGCGTTGTGCAGGAACATGACGTCCACGCGCTCCATCTTCATCCGCTCCAGGCTCCCCGAGAGGCTCTCGGAAAGCAGGTCGTACACCTGCTCCGGCGGCGTGGATCCGACGCGGCACTTGGTGGTTACCCGCACGCCCGGCGGCAGCGAGCCCCCAAACGCCGCGCCGATGACGCTCTCCGCCTCTCCGTTGCCGTAGCTGGGCGCCAAGTCCAGCACGTCGATTCCTGACTCGACCGCCTCTCGCACTGTCGCCACGCACTCCTCCCGCGTCGTCGGCCCCCAGATTTGCCCGAGGCCGCCCCCGCCGAGCGTCAGTGCGCTGGCCATCCCCAGTTTCCCGAATGGTCGTTGCCGCATGTCGTCCTCCAGTGTCCAATCTAGGTGATTCGTCGTCGGTGGAGCGGTTCGCCGCCGCCAGCATACCCGACCGGCATGCCCCCGGTAACCCGCGCTTCTCCCACCCACGCCGCGGATGCGCTATAGTGCAGGCATCACAGGCAACGGATGGAGGCGCCTATGTCAAGGGACAACGTTGGCGAGCGCGAGCAACAGCTACTGGACCTTGCGGCGCGAGTTCTGCCGGGCGGCAGCACCGGCAACATCATTTCCATGGACACCGTCATCGCCCGTGGCAGCGGCCCCCGTGTCTGGGACGTCAGCGGCAACGAGTACATCGACTACGTCCTCGGCTCCGGCCCCATGCTCATCGGCCACGCGCATCCCAAGGTCGTCGAGGCCGTCGAAGAGCAGCTCTCGAAAGGCACCACGTACTTCGGCCTAAACGAGCACGCCCTCCTCCTCGCCGAGGAGATAATCCGCGCCGTTCCCTGCGCCGAGCGTGTGCGCTTCGCCAGCAGCGGCGCCGAGGCCACGTTCTACGCCATGCGCGTCGCCCGCGCCTACCGGGGCCGCGACAAGATTCTGAAGTTCGAGGGCGGCTTCCACGGCACCCACGATCACGCCATGATGAGCGTCACGCCCGCAGCGGACGCCCTCCGCCCCTTCCCGGCGCCCGCGCCCGACGGCCTCGGCATCCCGGCCTCCGCCGCCGGCGACATGCTCGTCGCCCCCTTCAACGACATCGAGACCGCCTCCGCCATCATCGAGCGCCACCACGACGAGCTCGCCGGCGTCATCATCGAGCCCCTCCAGCGCACCTTCGCCCCCAAGGACGGCTTCCTCGAGGGTCTACGCGACGTCTGCACTCAGTACGGCGTGCCCCTCATCTTTGACGAGATCGTCACCGGCTTCCGCTTCGCCTACGGCGGCGCCCAGGAGTACTACGGCGTCACGCCTGACCTCTGCGCCCTCGGCAAGACCGTCGCAGGCGGCTTCCCCCTCTCCGCCATCGCCGGCCGCGCGGAGATCATGGACTATTTCGCGCCTGCCCCCGGCCGCGACGCCTACGTCACGCAGCAGGGCACCCTGAACGGCAACCCCGTCGCCGCCGTCGCTGGCCTCGCCACCCTCGAGGTCCTCCGCGAGCCCGGCACCTACGAGCGCCTCTTTGCCACCGGCCACCGCCTCAAGACCGCCCTCGAAGACCTGCTCCGTCAGGCCGAGATCCCTGCCCACGTCCTCGGCGAGGCCCCCATGTTCGACGTAGTCTTCGCCGAGCACGAGGTGCAGGACTACCGCGCATCCCTGGACCGAGACCACGCCAAACTGCTCCGCTTCAACGCCCTCCTCCGAGCCCGGGGCATCTACAAGAACCACACCAAGTACTACGTCTCAACAGTCCACGGAGAAGCAGAGGTAGAGCAGACCATAGAAGCATGGCGGAGCGCGCTGGAAGAACTCTAAGGGGATTGGACTACATTCCCCGATAGACCTCGGACCGGTGGGCGACGCGCACAACCGTCACGTCTTCCCCTTCAATGCGGTACGCCATGCGATAGTTCCCGATGCGTATCCGCCACAGCCGTTCCTCACCCTGCAGCTGTCTCACCACGTCCTGCCCAGCCCCAGGGTTCTGCCGAGGGAATGGGGCGTCCTCCAAGCGCGAAAGTGCCCCATCAAGGTTGCGGCGCACAGCAGGACTAACAGATCGGTAAATCGTTGCAAACTCACCCTCCGCCCGCTTGGTGAAGCGGACGCTATAGGCCAAGGTTCGCCCTTACATCCTCAAGTGACACATGTTCGCCATCGTCATCACCATAGTCTGCCTCGGCTAAGAATAGATCCTCCACTTCCGTTATGCACTGGTCCGCAAGCCTTGCGAGAAGTGGAATCGCGTTGGGCGATGAATCAGAGGGCTTAGCAACGACAAGACTGATGGCCATATCAGCCATAACATATCGCCCCCAAGGGCGGTGCAACGAACTGAACAGGCGATCAAATTTAAGGAGTTCGTCTTGGCTGATGAGCTCATTGCTATCGAGACGCCGATCGAGTTTCCTCGCCCACTCTAGGAATGCTTTAACGGACTGAAGTGTGCTCAGCCACTGGTCCTGGTCGTCGACGTTGGGCAGACGTATATCGTAGAGCGCGGCGTTGACCTCTTGAGTCTTTGGCTGAGAGAAGCCCGAGGCACCAACCAACCTTGACCACTCCTCTGCTAAACGAAGGTACTCAGATTCGTTATTGGTTGCCAAAGCCTCGGCCTCGGATAGCGATTTCACGCGCGTCAAGGGCGCTACCAACGCCACCATTCTTTCGTGAATCTGACGGAGTGAAGTAAGCGCATCCGCGGACAGGCCAACGTCCAATGAGCCGTCCGCAACTGCGGCGGCTATTTCGGGTCTGTAGTCCAAAATCGTGGTCATGAAGCTTCCTTCAAGACTGCCGATACGCTTATGCCACTATACCAACCGTCCCCGCGCCGCACAACGCGCGCGCCCCCTTATGA
The DNA here is from genome assembly GCA_026713825.1 of Chloroflexota bacterium. Lineage (NCBI taxonomy): Bacteria > Bacillati > Chloroflexota > Chloroflexota bacterium. The sequence goes on from JAPONS010000008.1 coordinate 7,096, forward strand.
GAACCGCCCCATCACCTCGCCCGCAAACCCCTCGTACGTCTCCAGCAGCGCCTCCGGCCCGCACAGCGCGTTAATGACGAAATGGCCGACGCCCGCCTCCGCAAACGCTTCGATGCTCTCGATGCAGTCCGCCGGCGTCCCCAGCAGCAGCGTGTCCGGGTCCAGCTCCCACGCGTCATCCCCGAAGCGCTGCTGCATCGCCCGCCGGACCTCCTCCATCGCCTCGTCCCGCGACCGTCCCATGCACATGTACATGTTGCACGACCACTCCAGCCGCGACGGATCGCGCCCAAGCCCCGCCGCCATCTCCTCGATGGCCGCCTTCCCCTCGGCGTAGCCCTGTGGCGTCATGCCGTGCGGGTGGAACCCGTCGGCCCACTTCGCCGTCCGCTCCAGCATCCGTCTGGAGAACCGCCCATTCCACATCGCGCCCGTCCAGATGGGCAAATGCGGCTGCTGCACAGACCTCGGCTCCAGCGCCATGTCCTCCATCCGGTGGTGCGCACCGCTGTGCGTCACCCGCTCCTCCGACAGCAGCCGACGCACCAGCTCGAGCCCCTCGTCCGTCAGCGACCGCCGGTCCTCCGGCCGCACGCCCTCGACGCCGAAGTCATCGTTGAACACGCCGCCGGACCCCAGCCCGAGCACCATCCGCCCGCCCGACAGCACGTCGATTGACGTCGCAATCTTCGCTGTCTGGTACGGCGATCGGAACGGCAGCACCGCGACACCCGTCCCCAGCCGCATCCGCTCCGTGTGCTGCGCGACGGCCGTAAGCAGGATGAACGGGTCCAGCGTCGGCAGCGTCTCCAGCTCCGGCACGAAGTACGAGCGGAATCCAAGCCCCTCCGTCCGCCGCGCAAACTCCAGCGGCCCAATCACGCTGGACATGGAGACGCCGTTGTACTGCACCCCAAACAGTATCTGCGCCACGTCAGTGCCCCCTGAAACAATCGGGGTGCGCGGGCCAACTCCCGACCCGCGCACCCCGTGAGTACGATTTGCGTGAGGCCCCGCAGGCCTCGATTGGCCCTTATGCCTTGGCCTTAGGTCACGTCCGCCGTCAGCTCGCTCCGCCCCTTGTACATGCCCAGGCCGATGATGAACAGGCAGATCCCTCCGATATAGAGGACGGCGCTGTTCACGTACAGCAGCAGGTCAAGGCCCAAGTCCGGCGAGTTCAGCGCGACGATGAAGTTGATTAACCCCACGATCCCGCCGATCACCAGAAGGTAGCTGGCGATCTTGTAGACGTCCATCGATCCGAAACGCGCCGCGAGCCCTAGGCCCGTCAGCAGCGTTGCTATCGGGAACACCGCCAGGAACATCATCGTGACCGCAATCGTGACCACGTGCACTTCCAATGCCCCGGTCGCGAAGTCCAGCCCGGCGTGACCCAGCTCCTCGCGCTGTAGCAGGTGGATCGAGAAGTGTCGCATGCCCTGCGTCACGACGAGGACGCTCCATTCAATGACGGATGCGACAATGCCGAACTGCAGCAGCCTTCCGGCCAGCCCTCCCTGGCTGCTCGCCAGTGGGTAGAGGCCCAACGCGCCGAATACCATGAGCATCATCGAGATGAGCGTGATGAACGTCATCCACTGCGCGAGGATCGTATTGTTCGCCCACGCATCCACTGTCGAGACATAGTCAAACGGGTCCGTCCTATCAATGAGGAAACTTCCCGGCATGAATGCGGACCCAATGAAAGCAAGGACCACGCCCAACATCAGTGCAAGACCCGCATGCTTGGACATACATACCTCCCTTTTCACTATCCAACCGCCCTGTTTGTTCGGACCGCCCCGGCGCGGGCCATCCCTCGCCCGCAACCCTTCGGGCCCTCAACATCGGGCAGCATAGCATCGGAAACAACCCCTCACAATAATGTCTCAGCTACGAACCTCTAGTTGAGACCGAATGCCTCCATCCGTCGCGACAAGCGCCGCGAACATGGCCATAGGGTTGACTTCCACGTGCTCGAACAATGGCTTGCAGTGCCCCTAGTGGCCCGCCGCCGCATTAGGGCCAAGGGCACGCGGGAGCGGAAAGGGAGGTCTCGTCAGTCGGTCGCGCTCTGCGAATCGAGGAATGTCTTGCTCTCCGACTTCTGCACTCCCAAGTATCTGGTCCCTGAGAACCCGCCCGCAAGATCGTCCCAGAACGAAGTCTTGATCTCCTCTGGGTAGATGGTCATCTCTGCCATCTCCCCCCTGGGCACGAACCTCACGTCCTTGATTACGTGGTCAACGTCGAAAATGCCGGGATTGCTCCCCACTAATGGCGTCCCCACGTATGTAGTCGCAACGAAGAACACCTCGCAGTGGTGGTAGTCCGGCTCTACGAAATCTCGAATGTAAACAATCCGGCCGAGCTCTACCGATAGCCCTGTCTCTTCGAGGGTCTCACGCTGGGCACATTCCAAGAGCGACTCCTCGCCTTCCACACCACCACCCGGAGGCACCCACCATGACTGCCCTCCCTGGAGTTCGTCATGTTGATGCTGCACAAGGAGTACCGAGTCGCCGTCCACAACTATCGCTGCCGCCCGAATCCTGTGCCGCATCAACTCCCTCCTGGACCTCCGTTCACCGGTGATTCAATCTTCTCTGGATGAACCACGAAGAGTAACCATCGTACCTTTGCTGCAATTCCTTCTTCATCCAATCACGTCCCGTAATCGTTCGGCGGCAACCTGGTGCCCCACAATTGCATTCCATCTCGTAGTCTTCGTCGTCCGTCATGGCATAGTCGATTGTGAGTTCCTCGTCCGAAGCGATGTCGCGCAATGCGACGAAAACAATCTGGCCTTGGATCCCGACGTTTGGGTCGCATGAATGGTTCATGTGAATCATGCCCCCTCACGCTCAGTTTGGGTAATAGGGCCAATGTGCAGTTCCTCAGTCACTTGAATCTCAGCAGGCCCGATGCGAAGTTGGACTTCGTCCCTGTCCGCACGGGACATGACGTACCCTCCTTTGACCACAACGATCTCGCCCTTGGTGATGGGTTCGTTTGCAAAGAGGCCTCTACCGTCGATGTTGCTGGGGCGTTTCTCGGTCTTCGGGGAGAAGTAGGTCATATTCATTGGCATTCTCCTGTTACAAAGCCAAGGGAGGAAGCCACAGGCAAGGGCCCACAAAGCCGTTCTACGGAACCCTGCCCGACCCCACCCTACGACCCCACTAGCCACTTCCTCAGCGCCCGGATGTGCTCGGGCCTCGTGCCGCAGCACCCTCCGATGATCCGCGCCCCCTGCTCGCTCCACCCCTTGGCGTACTCCAGGTACTGCTGTGGGTTCAGGGCATTCGCGAAGGGCGTTGGCCCCTCGTGGCCGGGAAAATGCGCGTACGCGCCGAAGGTCCCCGGCCAGTTCGCCTTGACGATCTCCAGCCCGGGCCCCGTGTTCTCCACCGGCGTGTGCATGATGAACATGGCTGCGACGTCCTTGCCCTTCATGGCATCCATGGCGTCCTGAAGTGTCTCGCCCCCATGCCTCCCTTGGATGCCCAGATACAGCTCGTCTCCATCCCGGACTATCGAGAGCCCTACCCACACTGGCAGACCCAACTCCGCCGCCGCTTCTATCACCGCCAGCGTGTCCGATATGCGGACCAGCATCTCGCCCACCGCCACGTCCGGGCCGCCCTTGGCCATCTCTCCCAGCTGCTCCCGGTAGGTCTCAAGAGCCTGTTCATAGGGCACCGGCACCTCTGCGTGCTCCTTGGGAGCCATCGTGGACACCGACGCCGCAATGACCACCGAGTCCTCTGCGCCCGCGTTCCTCCGTGCCTGAACCGCCGCGTCGATTCCCAGCTTATTGGCCTCGGCCACCTTGTCCCCGAGACCGCCCTCTTCGAACAAGTCACGCCCCGTGGCAAAGGTGTTCGTGATGATGATCTCCGCGCCCGCTTCTATGTATTCCTGGTGAATATCCCTCACCAGCTCGGCATGCGAGAGCATCGGACCTCCCGACCACGTTGTGGGGCTCACATACCCCCGAAACTGGAGCTCCGACCCCATGCCCCCGTCCATCAGGATCGTCTCCCCCGCCGCCAACCGGCCCTGCATTTTCTCAAAGTTGCTCATGCCTCTCTCCTGGTGAAACCCGAATTCGCCCTTCCATCCGGACGATGGACATGGATCCCATAGGCTTGGTGCACGGGCTTATGAAATCCCGGCCTCCGATGCCGCTGACCCTCACCACAATGATACCCCGGAGTGCATCGGCCTGCCTCGGGGCTGGCAGCAGACCCGCAAATGTCAGAGTGATTGGGCGAAGTGTGTGTGCGTCCGCATTCAGGCGGGCGCGTCGTCATACCGATGTTCGTGCGAGACCTCACAGGAGCTTTAACGCTGGACCCTTCAACGTGCACCAGGTTTTGGTGGCAGGTCATTCGCCCCGTGATCGCGAGATTGAGAGCATGACTGACCTCAGATTGTTGAGCCACGAATCAACGTTCCAAATATGCAATAGACACCAAAGACTCCGGTGCTCGTGGGCAGCGGAATTGAGTCCCCCTTACCTGCCTACTACAATCCCCGCATGATGAACGCAGATGATGTCATCCAAGTCGTCAACGCCCTTGAAACGGCAGGGATTGACGTTTGGCTCCAGGGCGGTTGGGGAGTAGACGCGCTGCTGGGGGAACAGACGCGCCCGCACGATGACCTGGATGTGATCATTAAGGCAGACGATATCCCACAAACAATGCAGGTAACTCGTGACTTGGGGTTCTCCTTGATGACAGATGAACTGCCGCAGGGATTTGTGGTCCGTGATGAAACAGACCGAAGGATCGATTTCCATCCCGTCCGCTTCGGAAGCGACGGCAGCGCCGCTCAGCCGAGCATTCGCGGCGGTGAGTGGGTGTTCTCGGGACGTGGATTGCGAGGCATTGGGTCAATCAATGGCAGGAGCGTCCGATGCCTCACGCCTGATGAACAAGCTGTACGGGCAACTGACCAGCCGGGTGAAGAAGGCTATGAGCCTGACGAGACCGACAGAAAAGATATGCAGTTGCTTCGTGAGCGATTCGGTATACAACTCCCATACCCGTTCGACAACGGTGACGCACAGAGCTGAGGGCGACGACGTATCTTGACGTTGGTGGAGATAGGGGGATTCGAACCCCCGACCCCTTGCATGCCATGCAAGTGCTCTTCCAGCTGAGCTATATCCCCACGTGCGCAACAAGAGAGGGATTCCACTATAGCAAAGGCCCCTTTCCCGCACAAGTTGCGCCTGACCCCTCTACCATTTCCCTTGCGCGCGGGTTTATACTGTTGTCACGAACTACACATCCTCAAGTGCGGAAGCCCAACATCCATTGAACACCCCCTGAGCCGCCAGGGGTCGAACTTATCTGCCAGAGTGTCCAGGGGGACCCTGGGGAATGGGCAGACTATGCAGATACCGGTTTCGGAAGACACTCGCAAACAGGAACTCTTTTCCCTCTGCGCCTCTCTCCTTGAAGGCCGTCCCCTCATTGTCGCCAGCAACCGCGGCCCCCTCGAGTTCCACATCAGCCCAGAGGGCAAGCCCCAGCCCCGCAGGGGCTCCGGCGCCGTCGTCACCGCTCTGAACTCCCTCGTCCAGCACTTCGAGTTCAGTTGGGTCGCCAACGCCATGGGCGAGGGCGACCGCCGCGCCCAGCAGGCCGCCGAGTCCTCCAACATCCCCTCCCCGCTGCCCAACCAGAAGGTGTCGGCCCGCTACGTCATCACTCCCCGCCGCGCCTACCACAAGTTCTACAACGTCTTCTGCAACCCCCTCCTCTGGTTCCTCCAGCACTCCATGTGGAGCCCCGCCTACACGCCCAACCTCGACAGCACCGTCCACGACACCTGGGCCACCGGCTACACCCCCGTCAACCAGGCCTTCGCCGACGCCATCATCGCCGAGGCCGCCGGCGGCCCGCCGCCCATCGTCATGCTCCACGACTACCACCTCTACCTGACGCCCGGCATGGTCCGCCAGGAACTCCCGGAAGCCCTCATCACCCACTACCTCCACATCCCTTGGCCGTCGCTGCGCACGTGGCAGCTCCTTCCCGGCTACATCCGCACCGCCATCTGCTCCAGCCTCTGCGCCTGCGACATCGTCGGCTTCCAGTCCCGCTGGGACGCCCGTGCCTTCCTCGAGTGCTGCGAGGCCTTCATCCCCGGCTCCGTCGTCGACTACACCGAGGGCACCGTCGAGGCCAACGGTCGCTGCACCTACGTCCGCGCCTACCCCATGTCCATTGCCGTCGACGAGGTCCGCGCCATCGCCGAGTCCCAGCGCGCCACCGAGTTCCACGGCAAGATCTCTGAGTACACCGCCAATCACACCATCGTCCGCGTCGACCGCGCGGAACCCAACAAGAACATCACCCGCGGCTTCCGCGCCTACCAGACCATGCTGGAGTCCCACCCGGACATCAAGGAAGAGGTCACCTTCCTCGCCTTCCTCGTCCCCTCCCGCACCCACACCAAGCAGTACGAACGCTACATGGAGGAGATTGAGGCCCTCGTGCGCCAGATCAACAACCTCCACGGCAGCCCCAACTGGCAGCCCATCCACGTCTTCACGGAGAACAATTACACCCAGGCCATCGCCGGCCTGCGCCTCTACGACACCCTCCTCGTCAACCCCGTCGTCGACGGCATGAACCCCGTCGCCAAGGAGGGCCCTGTCGTCAACAACCGCCACGGCGTCCTCGTCCTCTCCGAGGGCTCCAGCGCCTATGAGCAGCTTCGCGACGGCGTCCTCGCCATCTCCCCCGCTGACATCGAGGGCACCGCCGAGGCCCTCTACCAGTCCGTTGTCATGCCCGCCGAGGAGCGCGTCCGCCGCTCGGAGTTTCTCACCGCCGCCATAGAGCGCGAGGACTCCGTCCACTGGCTCCTCTCCCAACTCCGGGACATCGCCTCCCTCACGTAGACCCGGACGGTTTGGCGCCCGGCCGCCATATCTTGCACGCGCCCTAAGTCTGGTTTAGACTACCCCCGTCCTAGCGGTTTGCGCCGTCGTCGTCTGCGTCATCTGGCGTCCGCCGCCAACGGAAACAGTCCAGAGGAGGAAACTGTGAAGCACGAGCTGCCCGATCTGCCATATGCGATGAACGCCCTGGCCCCACACATCTCCGCCGAGACCCTGGAGTTCCACTACGGCAAGCACCACCAGGCCTACGTCAACAACCTGAACAACCTCATCCCCGGAACCGAGTTCGAGGAGTCCTCCCTTGAGGACATCATCGTCAAGGCCCCGGCCGGCACCATCTTCAACAACGCCGCCCAGGTCTGGAACCACACCCTTTACTGGAACAGCATGAGCCCCCAGGGCGGTGGCGACCCCTCCGGCGACGTCGCTGCGGCCATCAACGCCTCCTTCGAGTCCTTTGAGGAGTTCAAGAAGCAGTTCACCCAGCGCGCCGCAACCAACTTCGGCTCCGGCTGGACCTGGCTCGTCAAGAACGCCGACGGCTCCCTCGCCATTGAGAACACCAGCAACGCCGGCAACCCCCTCACCAACGGCCAGACCCCCATCATCACCTGCGACGTCTGGGAGCACGCCTACTACATCGACTACCGCAATGTCCGCGCCGAGTACCTTGAGGCGTGGTGGCGCCTCGTCAACTGGGAGCTCGTCGCCAAGGGCATCGCCTAACCGCGACCTCTTTCGCAACAAGAAGGGCTCCAACCCCGATCATGGGGTTGGAGCCCTTTGCATTCCATTGAGTCTGCCGCTACCCCGCCGCGGCCTTCCCCATCGCGACGTCTGCCGCCTCCAGCGTCAGCTCCAGGTCCGACGGCGTGTGCACCGTCGACACGAACGCAGCCTCAAACGCCGACGGCGCGAAGTACACCCCCTGCTCCAGCATCGAGTGGAAGAACCGCGAGTACGCCCCCGCGTCCGACTGCGTCACCGCCTCCCAGCCGTCCACCGGCCCCGGGTTGAAGAACATGCTGAACAGCGACCCCACACGGTTGATCGTCACCGAGACCTCGTGCGCCGCAGCAGCCGCCTGCAGCCCATCCGTCAGCTCGAGCGCCGTCTCCTCCAGCCCCTCGTACACCCCCGGCCTCTCCACCGACTTCAGCGTCGCGATCCCCGCCGCAACGGCCACCGGGTTCCCCGAGAGCGTGCCCGCCTGATACGCCGGCCCCAGCGGCGCCACCTGCTCCATGACCTCGCGCCGCCCGCCGTACGCGCCGATGGGCATCCCGCCCCCGATGATCTTCCCCAGCGTCGTCAGGTCCGGCGTGACCCCGTACAGCCCCTGCGCCCCCCCGTGCGCGACCCGGAACCCCGTGATCACCTCGTCGAAGATCAGCAGCGCCCCGTGCTCCGTCGTTATGTCCCGCAGCCCCTGCAGGAACCCCTCCCCCGGCGGCACGACGCCCATGTTGCCCGCCACCGGCTCCACGATCACCGCCGCGATGTCCCCGCCGTTCGCCGCGAACTGCGCCCGGACGCTCTCCATGTCGTTGTAGTCCGCCAGCAGCGTCTCGCCCGCGTAGCTTGCGGGAACCCCCGCGCTGTCCGGCACGCTCAGCGTCGCCGCCCCCGAGCCCGCCTTCACCAGCAGCCCGTCCGAGTGCCCGTGGTAGCACCCTACGAACTTCACCACCTTCGACCGCCCCGTGTGCGCCCGCGCCATCCGGATCGCGCTCATGCACGCCTCCGTGCCCGAGTTCACCAGCCGCACCAGCTCGACCGACGGCAGCGCCGCGCAGATCAACCGAGCCAGCTCCACCTCGCCCGGCGTCGGCGCCCCAAAACTCGTTCCACGCTTCGCCGATTCCTGCACCGCCAGCACCACCGACGGGTGCGCGTGCCCCAGCACCAGCGGCCCCCACGACGCCAGGTAGTCGATGTACTCGTTGTTGTCCGCGTCCCACACCCGCGACCCGCGCCCGCGAAGGATGAACGGCGGCTCGCCGCCCACGCCCCGGAACGACCGCACGGGGCTGTTCACCCCGCCGGGAATGACCTTCTGCGCTTCCTCGAACAGCCGCTTGGACAGGTTGTTGTTCATGGTGAGTCAGTCCTTGTAGAGGTTGATGTAGGTTCCGTGCTACGGCGTCTTCCGCCGCGTGAAGAGCAGCCCGCTCCACGTCTTGTCAATGGCCGCCACCTTGTAGTCGACCAGCCCCGCCGCGAGTCCCGCCTCGCGCACCGCCTGCTGCATCACGTCCGTCGCCACCCCCGAGGCCCGCTTAGGCCACGCCATCCACAGCCCGCCCCGTTCGGCGACGGCGTCGATAGCGCGGCCAAGGCCAGTCTCCAACTCGGCCAGCGAGCTGAGGAACCAGACGGCCAGCGGAGCGGGCCCGCTTGCGTCCCAGTCCAGCATGGCGCCCTCCGGCAGTGGCCCCAGCGTCCGTTCAAAGTCATCCGGAGCGCCCAGCAGCGTCACCGTCATCCCCGGCTTGACCCCCAGCTTCTTTGGCAGCGGCGTCCCCGAGTACCCCGCAAACAGCGACTCCGGCACCACCGGCGATTCCGGCGGGTTCGCAATCGCCTCCGCCAACGCCCCGCCGATGTCCTCCCAAGAGGCATACGCCGCGTCCGGCAGTACCTCCCGCAACCGCGCAACCTTCTCGGGGTCGCCCCCCGCGAAGACCATCGGCACCCGCCGCGTCGTCTTGCGCTCCCGCAGCGAGATCGCCAGCTCCCGCATGTGCGACGGCACCCGCGTGATGTCGAAGACGTAAGCGTCAGGCGGCGTCTGCCACACCCGCTTCAGCGCGTCCCGGTCGTCCAGCGGGTCGAACAGCACGTCGTACCCCAGCGCGTGCAGTGCCGCGATGCGCTCTGCCGCCTCCAGCGGCCGCAGGTGGAGCAGGCGCACCCTTGGCATCGCTAGCTGCTCACCTCAACGTCGATGCCCACCGGGCAGTGGTCGCTCCCCATGACCTCAGACAGAATGAACGCGCCCTTGATCTTGTCCGCCAGCCCCGTGCTCGCGTAAAAATAGTCGATGCGCCACCCCACGTTCCGGTCCCGCGCCCGCGAGATCATGTCCCAGTACGTGTAGTTGCCCGGCTCCTCGTTGAACATCCGGAACGTGTCCAGGTGCCCGTGCGCCAGCAGCTTGTCGATCCACTTCCGCTCGACCTCCAGGAACCCGGACACGTTCTCGTTCTCCTTCGGCCGCGCCAGGTCGATGGCCTTGTGCGCCGTGTTCACGTCGCCGCAGATGACCACATTGCGCCCCGACGCCGTCTGCCCGTCGATGTGCTCAAGGAAGGCGTCGTAGAAGCGCATCTTGTAGTCCAGCCGCACGTCGGAGCTCTTGCCGTTCGGGAAGTACACCGCGTACAGCAGGAACTCGCCGTAGTCCGCGATGAGCGTCCGCCCCTCGCTGTCGAACTCGTCCACCCCGAACCCTACCGTCACCGACGCCGGCTCCCGCTTCGTGTAGATCGCGACGCCGCTGTACCCCTTCCGCTCCGCCGACGCGAAGTAAGCATGGTACCCGTCAACCTCTTTCAGCGCGGGCGGAAGCTGGTCCGGGTGCGCCTTCGTCTCCTGGACGCACAGCACGTCCGGGTCCGCCTCCGCCATCCATTCCAAGAACCCCTTCTTGAGCCCCGCGCGGATGCCGTTCACGTTCCACGAGAGCAGTCTCAGCGTCGCCATTACTCCCCCCTCTGCAGCCAACGCGCCACGTCCTTGGCGAAGTAGGTGATCAGGATGTCCGCCCCCGCGCGCCGGATGGCGGTGAGCACCTCCATGGCAACCCGGCCCTCGTCGAGCCAGCCCATCTGCCCCGCCGCCTTGATCATGCTGTACTCGCCGCTCACGTTGTACGCCGCCAGCGGGTGCGGAAACGCCTCTCGCGCCTGCCGCAGCACGTCCAGGTACGCCAGCGCCGGCTTCACCATCAGGATGTCCGCGCCCTCAGCCGCGTCCTGCTCCAGCTCCCGCATCGCCATCCGCGCGTTGGCCGGGTCCATCTGGTACCCCCGCCGGTCGCCCACCTGCGGCGTCGAGTCCGCTGCCACCCGGAACGGCCCGTAGAACGCCGACGCATACTTCGAGGCGTATGCCATCACCGGCGTGTCGTCGAGCCCCGCCGCGTCCAGCGCCGCGCGTATCGCCCCGACCTGCCCGTCCATCATCGCCGACGGCGCGACGATGTCCGCCCCCGCCTGCGCGTGCGACACCGCCGTCTTCGCTAGCAGATCCAGCGTCGCGTCGTTGTCCACCGTCGCACCGTCGAGGATGCCGCAGTGTCCGTGGTCCGTGTACTCGCACAGGCACACGTCCGTCACGACGGCCAGCTCCGGCACAGCCGCCTTGATGGCCCGCACCGCCTCCTGCACCACGCCCGTCGACGCGTACGCCTGCGACCCCACGCCGTCCTTGTCGTTCGGCAGCCCGAACAGCAGCACCGCCGGGATCCCCAGCGACGCCACCTCCCGCGCCTCGTCCGCCAGCGCCGAGATCGGCAGTTGGTAGCACCCCGGCATCGGCTCGATCGGCGTCGGCGCACCCTCTGCCTCCGTCACGAAGAGCGGGTAAACGAACGACGCCGCCGACAACCGCGGCTCCTGCGCCCACCGCCGCACGGCCTCCGAGCCGCGCAGCCGCCGCAACCGGACCGTCGGAAACTCTGCCATGACTCCCTCCGAGACTCTCTCGTGCCGAGCTGTCCTCAACTCGGCCCATTGTTAGCCTGACTGCCGCGCGAACCACCCCTCGAGCGCGTCCACCATGCCCGGGATCGTGTACTCCTCGCCCACGGCGTCCACGCGCACGCCGAGCCCCCGCGCCGTCTCCGCCGTGATCGGCCCGATGCACGCCACGGCGCACCCGTTCACCAACGTTGGGTCGCCGCCCAGCGCATCCACCAGCCCCCGCACCGTCGACGAGCTCGCGAACGTCGCCGCGTCCACGCCCTCGGCGAAGACGTCCTTGGCCCGCTCGGCCACATCCTCCCCCGGCCTAGCGCGGTACAGCAACACCTCGTCCACCGAGGCCCCTGCCCTCTGCAGCTCCTCGATGAGCACGCTCCGTCCCCCCTCGGCCCGCGGCAGCAGCACCCGGTCGCCCGAAGCGAGCATGGGCGCGAGCCCCGCGGCCAGCGCCTCGGCCACGTACGATTCCGGCATGAAGTCGGCCTTGATCCCGTGCTCCTGCAACGCCCGTGCCGTCCCCGGCCCGATGACCGCCAGCCGCACGCCGCCCAGCGCCCGCGCGTCGAGCCCCCGCGCCGCCAGCCGGTCGAAGAACAGCCCCACGCCGTTCGCGCTCGTGAACACCAGCCACTGATACGCCGAAATGTCAGCCAGCGCCTTATCGAGCGGCCCCGCCATGTTTGGCGGGGCTACCGCGCTGTCCAGCGGCTCCACCGCGATGACCGGCAGCTCCACCGGCACGGCCCCCCGCGACGCCAGCAGCGCGCTCAGCGCCGACGCCTGCTGCCGCGTCCGCGTCACCAGCACCCGCTTCCCGAAGAGCGGGCTCGTGTCGAACCACCGAAGCTGCTCGCGCAGCGCCGCCACCTGTCCGACGATCGTCACCGCTGGCGGCTTCAACGCCGCATCCTTTACGTGCTCCACCACGTTCGACAGATCGCCTGACACCGTCCGCTGCTGCTGCGTCGTGCCCCACTCGACCACGCACACCGGCGTGTCCGGCGGCTTGCCTGCCGCTGTGAGCGCCCCCACAACCGAGGGCAGCGTCTCGACGCCCATGAGCACCACCAGCGTGTCCACCCGCGCCATCGCCTCCCAGTCGACGCCCGACGCGGCCCGCGAGGGGTCCTCGCTCCCCGTCACCACGGCGAAGTTCGCCGCCACCTTGCGCTGCGTCACCGGTATCCCCGCGTACGCCGCCGCCGCAATGGCCGACGTGACCCCCGGCACCACCTCAAACGACACCGAGGCCGCCGCCAGCGCCAGAGCCTCTTCGCCCCCGCGCCCGAACACGAACGGGTCGCCGCCCTTGAGCCGCACCACCCGCTTCCCCGCCGTGCCGTGCTCCACCAGCAGCGCGCTGATCTCCTCCTGCGACATCAGGTGGTCGCCCCGCCGCTTGCCCGCGTTGATGACCAGCGCGTCTTCGCGCACGTGCGTTAGCAGTTGCTCCGCGATGAGCCGGTCATGCACCACGACGTCCGCCGCCTGCAGCAGCGCCAGCCCTTTGGCCGTGATGAGTCCCGGGTCCCCCGGACCCGCGCCCACCAGCGAGACCATCCCCGGCCGGCTCATGCCCCGTCCTCCGCCAGCAGCGCCGCCGCGCCCTGCTCCAGCAGCTTCTGCGCCAGCTCGCCGCCGAGCGCCTCCGCATCCCGCGCCTCGCCCGCGACGTAGTCCCGGTACAGCGGCTCGCCGCCGACGCCGGCGACCATGCCGAAGACGCGGATGTACTCGTTCATCACGCTCCCGAAGCATCCCATCGGCGTGCGGCACCCGCCGCCCATCGCCCGCAGAAACGCCCGCTCCGCCGTGACTTCCCACCGCGTCGCCCGGTGCTCCAGCGCCGCCAGCATCCCGAGCAGTTCCCCGTCGTCCGACCGCGTCTGCAGCGCGATGGCTCCCTGCCCGACTGCCGGGATGAACGTCAGCGGGTCCAGTCGCTCCGTCGCCTCGCCCTCGCGCCCCAGCCGCACAAGCCCGGCCGCCGCAAGCACCAGCGCGTCGTACTGCCCCTCCTGCATCTTCCGTATCCGCGTGCCCACGTTCCCCCGCACGTCCTGCACCACCGCGTCAGGCCGCGCGGCCCGCACCAGCGCGGCCCGTCGAGGGCTGCTCGTCCCGACGACCGCCCCCAGCGGCAGCTCCGCCAGCGTCGCCCCCGAGCGGCTCACCACGACGTCGCACGGGTCCTCGCGCTCCAGCACCGCGGCGATCGCCAACCCCTCCGGCCCCGTCGCCGACATGTCCTTCAGGCTGTGCGCCGCCATGTCGATGCGCCCATCCAGCAGCGCCGCCTCCAGCTCCTTCGTGAACACACCAAGCCCAAGCTCAGACAGCGGGGTCTCTTGGGAAGCGTCTCCTGTGGTGGTCACAACCTGGACGTCAACGTCAAATTCGGGGTATTGGGCCCGTAGCGCGTCCACGGCCCGCTCCGCCTGTGCAAGCGCCAGCGGGCTCCCGCGCGTCCCCACGACGATGCGCTCCCGCGCCGAGGCGGTTTCGCCCGCTGTCATGGCTAGACCCGCTCTGCGGGGGCCCCGCTCGGGTCTTCCTCCCCGCCGGCGTCGACTGAAAAGTCGTCAGCCGGGGCCTCGTCCAGCCGGAAAAGCCACCGCAGCGTCTGGATGTCCTCCGGCCGGCCCTCGGCCTTCACCCGCGTCACCGGGTGGTGCAGCAGCTTGTTCACCAGCGCCCGGCTCAGCGCCGCCACCGTCTCCTGGTCCGCCTCCGCCAAATGCGACAGCCGCCGCAGCGCCCGCTCCAGCTCCTGCTCCCGCAGCGTCTCCGCCTGCTCCCGCAGATCGACCAGCGTTGGCACCACCCGCAGCGAGTCCCACCACTCGTGGAACCGCGTCACCTCTTCCTCGACGATGGCCTCCACCCGCGCGGCCTCCTGCTGCCGCCGTTGCCGGTTCGTCTCCGCCACCCGGTCGAGGTCGCTCATGTCCGCCAGCGTCACCCCCGCAACGTCCCGCACCGCCGGGTCGATGTCCCTCGGCAGAGCGGCGTCCAGCAGCAGCAGCGGCTTGCCTCCGCGGCCCGCCGCCGCGCCCGACACGTCCGCGCCCGTCACCACGTAGTCCGGCGACCCCGTGGCAGAGATGACGACGTCGTACTCGCGCAGCGCCCCCTGCAGCCCGTCCAGCGGCAGCACGTCCGCGCCGCCCAGCTCCTCCGCGAGCTCCGATGCGCGCACCTCCGTCCGGTTCATCACCGTCAGCCGCGAGATCCCCGCGTTCTGCAGCGCCTGCGCCGCCAGCCGCCCGGCCTCGCCCGCGCCGACGACGAGCCCGTGCGCGCCGTCCAGCTGCCCCAGCGTCCGCCGCGCCAGCTCCACGAACGCGTAGCTCACCGACTGCGCGTTCCGACCGATGTCCGTGTCCCGCCGCGCCCGCTTGCCCACGCGCAATGCCTGGTGGAACGCATGCGTCATCGGCGAGTGCGCCGTCTTCGCCGCAACCGCCGCCCCAAACGCCTCGCGCACCTGCCCCAGCACCTCGGACTCGCCCAAAATCATCGAGTCTAGGCTGCACGTCACCCGGAACAGGTGCCGCGCCGCCGCGTCGTGGTGGTAGCCGTACACGTACGGCTCCACGCCCTCGTACCCAACGCCGTAAGCCTCGAACACCCCTGCCGCGGCTTCCCGCGCGTCCTCCAGGTCCTCCGCCAGCGTGTAGAACTCTGTCCGGTTGCACGTGTGCAGCACGACGCCCTGCCCGGCCCGCTCGGCGAGCATCCGGTTCGCCCCAGCCAGGTCGTGCCCCACGACGGCCAGCTGCTCCAGCGCCTCCAGCGGCGCCGTCCGGTGGTTGACGCCCACGACGGCCAGCTTCACGACGCCACCGCCTTGACCCAGTGCGGCCACGATTCGAGCAGCTCCGTCAGCCGCGCCTCCGCGCGCTCACGCTCGCCGTCTTGGTACAAGTCCAGCACCTCCGCGTTCAGCGACGCCTGCCATCCCTCCGGGTCCACCGTGACCGAGCGTCCCCGCAGGTCCGCCCGCACGCGCCCGACCATCTCCGCCAAGTCCGCGTACGCCAGCGCGTCGTTCGCCTCCAGCGATTCCCGCAGCTTCCGCGCCAGCGCCGGCGCCAGCCCGCCCGTCGACATCGCCAGCGTCACCGGCCCCCGCCGCACGATGCTCGGCGCGATGAACGTGCACAGGTGCGTCACGTCCACGACGTTCAGCGGTACGTTCCGCTCCGTCGCCTCCCGCGACACCCCCTCGTTCACGTCCGAGTCGTCCGTCGCCGCAATCGAGATGAACGCCCCCGCCAGGTCCCCCGCCGCGTACGTGCGTTCGTACAGCGTCACGACACCAGCATCGGCCAGCGCGCGCACGCGCTCGGTGCTCTCCGGCGCCACGACGGTCACCTCCGCCCCCGCGTCCAGCAGCCCCTCCACCTTGCGCTCCGCGATCGTCCCCCCGCCTATGACGACGCATCGCCGCCCCTCGACGGTGAGGAACACCGGGTAGTGCTTGTGCGTAGCCGTCCGTTGCGCCATGCGAAAAATTCTCCGGTTGCCTCGCGCCCCTACACGAAGTAGCGGACGCGCGTCTTTTTGTACTCGCGCGTGCTGTACAGCAGGATGTAGTCGTCGACGCCCGTCTCCTTGGCCAGCTCCTTCGCCACGTCCTCGCACCGGCTCCGGCTCGTCGCGTGGATCATCGCGAAGTGGCTGTACGGCCAGTCCGGGAACACCGGCCGCTCGTAGCAGTGGCTCACCCACCGAGAGTTCGCCAGCGCCTGCCCGACCTGCAGCTTCCGTTCCTCCGGCACCCGCCATACGCTCATCGCGTTCGAGCGGAACCCCGCCTTCCGGTGGTGCAGCACCGCGCTGTACCGCCGCATGACGCCCCGCTCCTGGAAGCCGCGCATGATTGCGAACATCCCCTCGGGCGTCAGCCCCAGCCGCTCGGCCATCGCGTCGAACGGCCGCACGTCCAGCGACAGGTCCTCCTGCACCTCGCGCACCACGTCGATCTCGTAGTCCGTCAGCTGCTCCACCTTGTTCCAGCTCTCGTTGTCCGGGCGGTAGTCAGCGGCGTTCCCCTCCTCGTTCACCATGTCGAAGTTCACGCCGATCTTGTAGAACCGTAGCGTCGGCAGCAGCCGCCACGATTCGACGTGCGTCTCCTCCGCCATCCGCGCCGCCGTCTCCTCCAGGCTCTCGTACGGCGGCACCGCCAGCGTGAACCACAGGTTGTACTCGTGCCCCACCCGCGCGTAGTTGTGGCTCACGCCCGGGTGCTTGTTGATCGCCAGCGCGCCCTTGTGCAGCAGTTCCTCCGGGTACCTGAACGCGATCAGCGACGTCTTGTACCCCAGCCGCCGCGTGTCGAAGATGCCGCTGATCTGCCGCACCACGTTCTCCCGCCGCAGCCGCCGGATCCGCTCGATGACGTCGTCCTCCTCCAGCCCCAGTTCCCGTCCGATGGCCAGGTACGGCCGCTCGTCCATCGGGAACTCCGTCTGGATGACGTTCAGCACCTGCCGGTCGAGCAGGTCCATCTCCGCCGCGCGGCCCTCCGACGCCGTGGTGTTAGGCGCCTGCCTTGTTGCCATTCCGGCTCCTTTCGTACGCGTCGACCATGGCGATCATGATCACGTCGGCAATCGTTTCAACGTGGTGCCACGCCTGCGCCAGCGTGTCGGCGTCCGACGACCCCCGCCGCGCCATCGAGCGCACCGATTCCGTCAGCGGCGTCCGGAAGAACACGAAGGCCTCCATCAGCTCCCGAAGGCTCAGCCCCCGCTGCGTCAGCGCCTCGCCGTACTCCTCGCCGATCACCCGCACCTCGTCCAGCGCCTGCGCCGACGGCCGCTTTCGCTCCATCAGGCTCTCTGTCACGTCCAGCAGCCGCCGCCCGAAGAGCCGCAGCCGCCCTCGCGTGGCCTCGTCCATCTCCTCGTACCACGGGAAGCTCACCAGCCGGTCGCCGTGCAGCAGCCGCCGGATCCGCCGCGTCGTCACCGACGTGATCGTCTGCGACGGCATCACCCGGCCCGACGGCGACTCCGCCGCGCGCTGCATCGCCGCCAGCAGGTCCTCCCGCAAAAACCGGCGGTGCCCGCCCGGCGTCCGGAACGCGCGGATGACCCCGTTGTCGGCCCACATCCGCAGCGTCGTCTCGTTCACGCCCAGCATCCGGCAGGCCTCCCCCAGGGAAACCCACCGCCCGCTCGACTGCCGCCGTTCCGTCTGCTGCATCCCGCCCCACAAAAATCTAGGGAAATCTAAATAATCTCAAGGTTTGGCAAAACCAAACTAAGGTATCACGTACGCAAGTGACCGTCAACACAATCGGAAGGTCCCAAAGAAAAAACCCCTTCCCCCTTTGGGGGAAGGTTGGGATGGGGGAGTCTTGCGCCGCGGCGCACCCCCTACACCCCCCGCGCCGGCCACAACGCCGCGTGGTGCCCAAGCGGCACAGTCGGCCGCTCCCACCGCGCCGCCGTCTCCGACATCTGCACGACGGGCGCCAGGTGCCGCAGCCGACCCTGCGGCGTCTCGCTCTCCGTCGACCACCGCGCAATCTCGTCGTCTGAAAAATCCTCGGCAACGCCCGCCAGCTCCGACTCCGCCACCTGCCCGCGGTTCACCAGCCACCGCCCCGTCTGCGCCAGCGACGCCCGTACCAGCCAGCTCCCGCCCTCCGTCGCGCGCCGGTGCAGCGCCACCATCGTCCCGAACGCCATCAGGTACCCCGTCAGGTAGTCGATCGCCGACACCGGGTAGAACTGCGGCCCCGGCTCCGCGCCCGGGAACAGCTCCCCCTGCCGGTCCGTGATGCCGCTC
Organism: Chloroflexota bacterium; assembly: GCA_026713825.1. Classification (NCBI taxonomy): domain Bacteria; kingdom Bacillati; phylum Chloroflexota; species Chloroflexota bacterium. The sequence goes on from JAPONS010000008.1 coordinate 25,531, forward strand.
ACCGTCTGTATCACCGTGTCGAACCCCCGCCGCCCTGCCCACGGCCCCACGCGCCCAAACGCCGACAGCGACACGTACACCAGCCCCGGTCGAATCGCCGTCAGCTCCTCCGGAGAGAGCCCTCGCTCCGCCAGCGTCCCCGGCCGGTACCCCTGCGAGAACACGTCCGCCTCGCGCACCAACCCCTGCAGCGTCTCCCTGTCCCGAGCCTCCCGCAGGTCAAGGTGCGCCGACAGCTTGCCGTGCCCCGTGTCCATCTCCTGCCCCGGATGGCTTGGCAGGTGCGCGCCCGTGATCCGAAGCACGTCCGCCCCCTGCTCCGCCAGCGTCTGCGCGCAGCTCGGCCCCGCCAGCACCCGCGTCAGGTCCAACGCCCGAATGCCCGATAGCGGCCGCGATCCCTCCGGCAGCGGCTCCGGCGGGCTGTCCCCTATCTTGTCGATCTCGATCAGCGGCAGCGTCGCCACCGCCGCCGACTGCGGGTGCTCGGCCCACTCCGCCATCGACCGCACCATGCCGCCCGCGCCCTTCGCCGCGATGATCGCCTCCTCCAACTCCAGCCCCTTCCACGTCGCGACGGCCCGCTTTATCGCGTCCCGGTCCTCCTCGACCCCCAGCACGCCCAGCGCCGCCTCGCGGTGGTTGACGAAGTTGCAGTGCAGGTAGCTCCACCGCCCGTCCGCCGTCGGGAATACGCCGGACGCCGGCGCCCGCTCGCCCGGCACCCGCGCCCCGTCCAGCAGCATGTACCGGCTGCTCCGCAACGACGCCGTCGCATGCCGCGCGTCCACTCCCACACCCTGCCGCCGCCCCGTCCGCAGCTCCCACAACGCCGACGCCGCCAGCCCCACCGCGCCCACCGCCGCCGCCGATGTCTCCCCGATGCGGAACGGCGTCGGCAGGGCCGGGTCCGTCCCGCCGGAGAACTCCACCCCGGCGGCCAACCCGGAGCTCCACCCCACGCTCATGAGAATGCCGGACAGCGTGTCGTACGACATAGGACGCGCTCCTGTAGTCCTTGGATGGCTCGGATTATATGCGGACGCCATACGCGGCGCCATTGCCCGCACGAGGGGTATAGCCTCCGGTAGTACAATGCCCTCATCACCCCAGCGGGCCAACGACTGACCGGCGCCGACCCGGCCCGGGGTGTGGGAGGCCTCGGTGCAAGGCCCATTCTGGTGGAGGACACCGCTGAAGCTCCCCGGCCGCAGCATGCGGCAGGACCGCGAGCGCCTGCTGAAGCGCCTCGGCGGCCGCTACTCCGCCCGCGTCGTCGACGCCATCGCCCGCACTCCTCGCGAGGACATGGTCCCCCCGGAGCACAAGAAACTCGCCTACCGCGACGGCCCCCTGTACATCGGCCACGGCCAGACCATCTCCCAGCCCACCATGGTCGCCATCATGACCCAGGCCCTCGACCCCCAGCCGTGGGAGCGCGTCCTGGAGGTAGGCGCCGGCAGCGGCTACCAGGCCGTCGTCCTCGCACAGCTCGCCGCCCGCGTCGTCTCCGTCGAGCGCGTACCCGAGCTCGCCCACCGCACCGCCGCCCTCCTGCAGTCACTCGGCTACGACGACTGCGTCAGCGTCCGCCAGTCCGGCGACGCCCTCGGCTGCCCCGACGAGGCCCCCTTCGACGCCATCATGGTCTCCGCCGCCGCCCCGACCCCCCCGCTCGCCCTCCTCGACCAGCTCACCCCGCGCGGCCGCCTCCTCGTCCCCGTCGGCCCCCGCAAGGAGCAGCGCCTCCTCCTTCTGACCCGCACCGAGGCCGGCCACACCACCCGCGACTTCGGCGGCTGCCGCTTCGTCCCCCTGATAGGCCCCGGCGCCTACCCCCCCAACGACCCAGAATGGCAAGACCGCTGACAATCCCAATCGCCAACCGTAATTCTTTCACCTCTGATTTATCCAACCAATTGCGCAGCAAAGAGATCCCTTCCCCCTCGGGGGGGGGGAAGGTTAGAGCCTGCCCCGCACTCGATACGGGATGGGGGAGCTCTCTCACCTTACTCCCAGCACCCCCATTCACTCCTGCCCCACCCTACCTGTCGTTCCTGCGAAGGCAGGAACCCCGACATACCCATCCCCCTCCGCGCCCGTCCCCTTCCGTCTCCCTCGCCCACCCGCTACCGTCATTCCCGCGAAGCTTGCCCCGTACCCCGATACGGGGGCGGGAATCCAGAATCCCCGCGTCCAACCACATCCGCCAAACCCTCCCACCTCACCGTCACTCCTGCGCAGGCAGGAATCCAGAGGGGCGGAAAGGCAGGGCACCCTCACCAAAGACAACCCTCGCCTTCCCCCTCCCAATTCGCCTCCATACCGGCGGAGGCCGGTATCCAGGTGCGGCGACGCGGGGCGTCCCCTCCTCCAACCCACTCCCCACCCCCGCCACCCCGCACCGGCATCCAACATGGCGCACACCAATCCCCGTGCTATACTGTCATAGCTATGTCAAGCTTGACCCTGCAATCGAAACACCTGCTTTCCGTGGCCGACCTGTCGCCGGCCGAGATCTGCGCCCTCGTGGAGCGCGCCCGCGACATCAAGCGCACCCCCGACGCGGCAAGACCCCTGCAGGGCAAGACGGTCGCCCTCCTCTTCGAAAAGCCGTCCCTCCGCACCCGCGTCAGCTTCGAGGTCGGCACGGCCAACCTCGGCGGCAACTGCCTCTACCTCAGCCCGGCCGAGGTCGGCATCGGCGGCCGCGAGGCCGTCAGCGACGTCGCCCAGGTCCTCTCCCGCTACGTCGATTGCATCGTCTACCGCTGCTACTCTCACGCGATGCTTGCGGAGCTCGCCCACTACGCCACCGTCCCCGTCATCAACGCCCTCTCCGACGACGAGCACCCCTGCCAGACCCTCGCGGACCTGACAACGGTCCTCGAGCAGCGCGGCTCGTTGCCCGGCACGACCCTCGCCTACATCGGCGATGGCAACAACGTCGCCCGCAGCCTCGGTCTCGGCTGCGCCGCTGTCGGCATGCACTACCGCATCGCTTCCCCCGAGGGCTACGGCCTCTCGCCCGACGATGAGCGCGCCATCGAGGCCCTCGCCGCCGCCAACGGTGGCAGCGCCACCTTCCTCCGTGACCCCCGCGAGGCCGTCGCGGGCGCAAACGTCGTCTACACCGACGTATGGGCCAGCATGGGCCAGGAGGACGAGGCCGCCGTCCGCAAGGAGGTCTTCCTCGGCTACCAGGTCAACCCTGAGCTCATGGCTCTCGCCGCCCCGGACGCCGTCTTCATGCACGACCTGCCCGCCCACTACGGCGAGGAGGTCCCCCACGGCTTCTTGGACGGCCCCCAGTCCGTCGTGTTCGACCAGGCGGAGAACCGCCTGCACGCGCAGCAGGCCCTGTTGGAGGCCCTTCTTGGCTAGGGCGGCATCGCCAGAGGAAGCGAATATCGGCCAGGACGCGGGCGTAATGCCCGTGGTCGCCATCGTCGGCCGCCCAAACGTCGGCAAGTCCACCCTCTTCAACCGCCTGACCGGCCAGCGCCGCGCCGTCGTCGCAGATGAGGCCGGCACCACCCGCGATCGCGTCATCACTCCCATGGAGGGCCCCAACCGCAACTTCTTCCTCGTCGACACCGGCGGCATCGACCTCGGCGCGGGCGGCCCCATCGGCTCCAAGGTCTCCCGCCAGGTCCGCGCCGCCCTCGAGGACGCCGACGTCATCGTCTTCCTGACCGACGCCGTCGACGGCCTCCAGCCCGCCGACACGGAGATCGCCGACTCCCTCCGCCGCCTCAACGTCCCCATCGTCACCGCCGTCAACAAGAGCGAGGGCACCCGCCGCCGCTTCAACGTCGCCGAGTTCTACGCCCTCGGCCTCAACGACCCCATCGCCATCAGCGCCATCAAGGGCGAGGGCATGGCCGACCTCCTCGACGCCGTCGAGGACGAACTGCCCCCCGGCGCCGAGGCTGAGCTCGACGAGGGCTTCCTCCGCCTCGCCATCGTCGGCCGCCCCAACGTCGGCAAGTCCAGCATCATGAACGCCATCACCGGCGAGGAGCGCGCCATCGTCGACGAGGCCCCCGGCACTACCCGCGACTCCCTCGACGCCTGGGTCAGCTACGACGGCAACCCCCTCCTCCTCATCGACACCGCCGGTATGCGCCGCCGCGGCCACATCGTTCCCGGCCCGGAGAAGTTCAGCGTCCTCCGCTCCCTCCAGTCCATAGAGCGCTGCAACGTCGCCGTCCTCGTCATGGACGCCACGGAGCTCGCCACGGCCCAGGACGTCCACGTCGCCGGCTACGTCCTCGAGTCCTACCACGCCATGCTCGTCGCCGTGAACAAGTGGGACCTCGCCCGCGAGCACGAGACGGAGGTCATCCAGGAGATTCGCAAGAAGCTCCACTGGGCCCCCTACGTGCCCATCCACTTCGTCTCCGCCCTCACCGGCGAGGGCCTCGACGGCCTCCTCACCACCGCGCAGGAGCTCTACCGCGAGCAGGCCACCGAGGTCGGCGCCGCCGAGCTCAACACCACCATCGTCGAGGCCATGGCCAAGCACCCCCCGCGCTCGCAGGGCCGCCGTCAGCTCCGCCTCTACCGCGGCGAGCAGAGCCAGGTGCACCCCCTCGGCTTCACCCTCTACGTCAACAACCCGGAGATCGTGCACTTCTCCTACCGCCGCTACCTGCTGAACACCATCCGCAGCGCCTTCTCCATCCGCCGCGTCCCCATCCGCCTCGACATCCGCAAGGGCGCCAGGAGGCGGTCGCAGTGAACGCGATAGTCGTCTTCGTGCTCGTCATCGCGGCATCCTACCTGCTGGGCGCCGTCCCGTGGGGCCTGCTCATCGGCCGATGGAGCCGCGGCGTCGACGTCCGGCAGACCGGCAGCGGCAACATCGGCAGCAGCAACGTCCTCCGCACCGCCGGCGCCAGGGCCGCCGTCCCGGCCCTCCTCCTCGACGTCGCCAAGGGCGCTGTCCCCGTCCTCGCCGCCCGCGCCATCGCCGACGCCGCCGGCTTCACCGATGCCCAGAGCGCCGGCCTGCAGGCGGGTGTCGCGTTGGCCGCTCTCGCCGGCCATAGCTGGTCCGTCTACCTCAAGTTCAGCGGCGGCAAGGGCGTCGCGACGGGCGTCGGCGGCCTCTTCGTCCTCTTCCCATGGGGCGGATTGACCGCATTGGTCCTTGGCCTCGTGCTCATGCGCCTGACCCGCTACATCTCCCTCGGCAGCGTCATCGGCGTCACCATCGGAGCGGGCTCGCTCGTCGTCTTCTGGCTCCGCGGCGACTTCCACTGGGCCTACGCCCTCCACGGCTTCGTCGGCTGGGCCATCATCATCGGCCGCCACCACGGCAACATCCGCCGCCTCTTCTCCGGCACCGAGGCCCGTCTCGGCGAATCCGCGGCCCCGCCGCAAGTGCAGCCGGAGGCGTAGCAATGACCCATGCGACGGTCGTGGGCACCACGAGCTGGGGTACGACCTTGGCCATCCTCCTCGCCCGCCGCGGCGCCCCCGTCCCCCTCCTCGCCCGCTCCGGCGACGAGGCCGGCATTCTCGCCCGCGATCGCGAGAATCATCGCCTGCTGCCCGGCGCGCTCTTCCCCGACTCTCTGTCCCCGTCCGCCGACGCCGGCGCCGCCCTGGACGGGGCTGACCTCGTCGTGCTCGGCATGCCGGCGCAGCGGCTGCGGGAGAACCTCTCCGCCCTGCGTGGCCATATCAACGACCAGACCGTACTTCTGAGCGCCATCAAGGGCCTCGAACACGACACCGGCTTGCCTATGACGCATGTGATTCAAGAGGAGCTGCCGGATGTCGCCGAGGGCCGCATCGCCGTCCTCTCCGGCCCTAATTTCGCTCGGGAAGTCGTCGAGGACAAGCCCTCCTCAACCGTCATCGCCTGCCAGGATCCCGCCGTCGCCGAGTGGGTTCAGGAGCTCTACAACTCCCCCACCTTCCGCGTCTACACAAACGATGACGTTGTGGGAGTGGAGCTTGGCGGCGCCCTCAAGAACGCCATCGCCATAGCCGCGGGCATCAGCGACGGCCTCGGCTACGGCGCCAACGCCAAGGCTGCCCTCGTCACACGGGGGTTGGCGGAGATCACCCGCTTGGGCGTGGCCTGTGGCGCCAAGCCCCTGACGCTCGCCGGCCTCTCCGGGCTCGGTGACATGGCCGCCACCTGCTTTAGCAACCTCAGCCGCAACCGCTATGTCGGCGAGCAGGTGGGGGAAGGGGTGCCGTTGGCGGAAGTGCTGGAAGGCATGGTGCATGTCGCGGAGGGCGTGGACACCATCGCCGCTGCGCTTCTTCTCGCCCAGCGGCACGGCATAGAGATGCCCATCACAGAGATGACGGCCCGCATCCTTTTCGACGGCGTTGGCCCGCGCGAGGCGACGTCATACCTGCTCAACCGCGCTCCCGGCCAGGAGTGGCCCACCGAGCTCAGCTAGCCGCGACGAAAGCACAGCGCCAGCCAGTCCTCCGTCTGCTGCGTCTCCAGCTCCTCGAACCCGGCGCCCAGGATCGCCTCCCGCACCTCGTCCCCCCGCTCCTCCAGCGCCCCGGACGCGATGAGCGTCCCGCCCGGCCTCAGCGTCTCGGCCAGAGCCCCCGCAAGCTCCACCAGCACCTTCGCCGAGATGTTCGCGACGGTCAGGTCCAGCCCCACCGCCTGCGGGTGCGGCAACGTTCCCCGTGCGATGCGCACCCGGCGCGACAGCCCCGCGGCCTTCAGGTTCCGCCGTGACGACCGGACAGCGTCCGCCTCCGTGTCCAGCGCCAGCGCCCACTCGGCGCCCAGCAGCAGCGCACCCTGCGCCAGCAGCCCGCTGCCCGTGCCCAGGTCCAGGATGCGCATCCCCGGCTCCACCCGCCGCTCCAGCTGCTCCAGGCACATGCGCGTCGTCGGGTGGTGCCCCGTCCCGAAGGCCAGCCCTGGGTCCAGCGTCAGCACAATGTCGCCTTCCAACGCCTCGTGCTCATGCCACGTTGGGCGCACCACCAGCCGCTTCCCTACGCGCAGGGGCTGGAAGTGCGCCTTCCACGCCTCTTCCCACTCGAAGGGCGACACCGTCCGCACCTTCAACGGCGACAACGGCTTGATCAGCCCCATGAGCTGCACTCCCGCCTGAATGCGCGCGACACGGTCGGCCGAGCGCCTGTCCTGCGGAAAATACGTCCGCACGAAGACCGGCCCTCCAACGGGCGGCGACTCTCCCTCGTCCGGGTTGACCCCGCCCGCCTCCTCCACCACAACCTGCCGGCGCCCGTAGCGCTGGAACAGCTCCACCAGCGGCTCCACCAGCTCGGGAGAGGCTTCCACGGAAAGCTCTAGCCAGTCCACGCGGCACGCTCCATACGGATAGCTTGCGGAAAATAGGGGAAGGCTTGTGGGAGAATCCGGTGACTCTGCAGGGTCAGAAGGACCGCCATTCAGCGACTAGGTGCTCTCGCCGGTGAGGACGTCCTTCAGCTTCCGGAACCACGACTTCACACCGTTGGACGCGTAGGCCTCTTCGTCCTCGTCCAGCGACTCAGACAGTTCCTCGAAGAGCTCCCGCGTGCGTGGGCCCATCTTCTGCGGCGTCATCACCGTCACCAGGCCGATGAGATCGCCAGGTCGGCCGTTGTGCAGGTTGGGCACGCCCTTGCCCCGCTTGCGAAGGATGGCCCCGGACTGCACCCCTGCGGGCACCTCAAATGTCTCCCGCTCGCCTTCCAGCATCGGGACCTCTATTGTCGTTCCAAGGGCAGCATGCGCCACGTTCAGGGGAAGATCAAAGACCAGGTTCTCCTTATCGCGGCGAAAGTACAGGTGGGGCTTCACCGACAGGCTCACGAAGACGTCGCCCGGCCTCCCGCCGTTGACGCCCGCGTCCCCTTCTCCCGCAAGCCGGACGCGCATGCCGTCCTCCACGCCCGCGGGCACGTTCACCATCACCTTGCGCGTCGACTTCTCCCGGCCCGTGCCTCTGCAGCCCGTGCACGGCGACAGGATCGTCTGTCCCAGCCCCCGGCATGCAGAGCATGCCACCACCTGCATAAACTGCCCAAACACGCTGCTCTGCGTCCTGCGCACCTGCCCGGAGCCGCCGCAGTTGGCGCACTGCTCCTTCTGCGTCCCGGGCTCAGCCAGGTCGCCGTGACACGTCCCGCAGATCTCCTGCCGTGTGATCTGCACCTCGCGCTCCACGCCCAGCGCCGCTTCCTCAAACGTGATGGTCATCGAATACTGCAGGTCCCGGCCCTTGGCCGACGTGTTGGCCTGGCCCCGGAACCCGCCGAAGAAAGCGTCAAAGATGTCACCCACGCCGCCCGGAAAGTCGAACCCGTCGAAACCGCGCCCCGGCCAGCCGCTGTTCGGGTCCACGTCCGCCCGCCCGAACCGGTCGTACATCCGCCGCTTCTCCGGGTCGATGAGCACTTGGTACGCCTCGTTGATCTCCTTGAAGCGCTCGGCGGCGTCCTTTGCCTTGTTCCTGTCCGGATGCCACTCCATGGCCAACCCACGGAACGCACGGCGGATCTGCTCCTCCGTCGCGTCCCGGGGCACACCTAGGAGATTGTAGTAGTCCTTCTGTGTTGCCATAGGCTCGTGCGGCTTCCTGTTCTCAAATACCAGGGCTGGCGCAAACACGCCGCTTCATTGTAACACGAGGCAAAGCTGCACAGGGACAATTATCGGCTGTCCACTACCCGTCGTCCCCACTACCTCCGCCCCCGCCAGCACACGCCGACCCACACAACCCAGCCTCCATCCCGGCGGAGGCCGGGATCCAGAGGGGCGCCGCGTGGGGCAACTCTGCCACGGCCCACCTCCGATACTCCACCCCCATTCGCGTCATTCTTGCGCAGGAAGAGCCTGCCCCCGCGAAAGCGGGGGAATCCAGTGGGGCGGGGAAGGGGCCAGCGTCGCGCCACAAGGATGGCGGAGAAGAGCGACCGGTCCTCATAGACGACATAGGAAGCCCAGAAGAAATGGGGACTTGCCGGAAGGACAGGTGGAGGGGGGAAAACCTAGTTGGCGGAATCCGTCTGCGGATCGGGGGTCTCACCCTCCCCGTCCCCCTCTGGGGCCGGAGGGGAGTCCGTGTCGCCTGCATCCTCGCCGCCTCCCTCCGCCACCACGCTCCCGTTGCCCACCGTCACAAGCGCCGGCCTCAGCAGCCTGCCGCCCACCGTGTACCCGCGCTGCACGACCTCCACCACGGCGCCCGCAACGCCGTCCACCTCGGTGACCGCCTGGTGCAGGTTCGGGTCAAAGGTCTGGCCCGCCTGCACCTCAAGCGCCTCGAGGCCGCGGGCCACCAGCATCGCCTCCAGCTTCTTGTACATCAGCCACACGCCTTCGATCCAGGTGAGCGATATCAGGTTCGCCGGCACGGTGTTGAACGCCCGCTCCAGGTCGTCCAGCACGCTCAGCGTCTGCTGCATCAGCGCCGCGGACGCCCACTGCGCCATCTCCTCCTGGTCGCGCTCCACCTGCCTGCGGAAGTTCTGCAGGTCGGCTTGCGCGCGCTGCCAGTTGGCCAAGTACCGCTGCGAACGCTCCTCCAGCTCCTGCACCCGCGCCGACAGCTCATCTGCGTCGCCCCCGGCCGCGTCGGCCGACTCGCCCGCTGGCGCCTGCTGCTCGTCCGGAGAATGGTTTGGGGCCTCCGGTGCGCCGCCCGTGGCCCCATGCTCTGGGTTCTGCTGTTCCATGCCGCTCCTAGGGCGCGATGCCCGCATCTTCCAGCATGCCGCTCATCAGCGAGGACACGTAGTGCACCCCCGCGATCGCGCGCTCGTAGTGCATGCGCATGGGCCCAACGATGCTCACCGTGCCGAACACCTGCCCCTCCACGCCGTAGCGCGTGATGACCAGGCTCATCGGCTTCAGCGCATCCTCCCGGTTCTCCTCGCCTATGACGATGCGCATCTCGCCCACGCCGGGCCGCTCGGTCAGCACCGCGCGCGCCAACCGCCGGTTCTCCAGCACCTCGATCAGGTCGCGCACCTGCGACGCCCCGCTGAACTCCGGCTGCTCCACCAGGTGCCGCAGCCCTTCGACGATGTAGTCCGCGAAGGCCGTGCTGTCCTCTTCCTCCAGGATGCGGAGCGTCGTGTCCAGCACGTCGCGCTCCAGCGCCGAGTCCGCAATTTCCCGCCCGCGCACGTCCCCGTACGAGAGCCCCCGCACGCGATGGTTCAGCCGGTTGGCCAGCGCCGTCAGCTCCTCCTCCGACACCGGCTCCGTCAGCGGCACCAGCTCCTTCCGCAGCCGCGCCTCCTGCAGCACCAGCACCTGCATCACCAGCAGCTCGTCGAGGTAGATGAGCTGCAGGTTGCGGATGCGCGTCTGCACCGTCCGCGGCATGCTCACCAGCGCCATGTTGTTCGCCAGCTGCGCCAGCAGCCGCGCCGACAGCCGCGCCCACACGTCCACGTCGCGCCCCGCGCCCGCGAGCTGCGTGCGAAGGTTGCGCTTGATCCCGCCCGGCAACTCCGGCGTCCCCGCCAGCGCCTCGACGTAGTAACGGTACCCCCGGTCCGTCGGCACGCCGCCGGCCGAGTGGTGCGGGCGGCTGATGTACCCCTCTTCCTCCAGCACCGCCATCTCATGCCGCACCGTCGCCGGGCTCACGTCCAGCCCAGAGTGCCGCGTCACCACCTCAGAGGGCACCGGCGCCGCGGTCCCCACATACTGCGAGAGGATGATGCGCAGGATCGTCTCCTGCCTTGTGGATAGGCGTTCCAGCATGCTTGTCACACGACTTTGCTATCTGAGCGGATAAAGCAACGTAGCATCGCCCGGCGCGCGGTGTCAAGGCGGCTCAGCGGGCCTTCCAGGCCGTCTGCAAACGAGAAAGGGGGGCGGCTTGCGCCGCCCCCCTCATATGCTTCGTCTTGCGTGTCGCTTCCGGGCTAGCCCACCACGGTCGCGCAGATGACGTAGACCTCCAGCGTCCAACTGCCGCTCTGCTCCGACGTCTCTGCCGCGCTCGCCGTCCAGCCCAGCGGCTTGTCGCCGGGCACGCCCGTCCGCGCCGACGCCGGCAGGCTCACGCCTGCGCTTGCGCCCGTGATGCTCGCGCCGCCCGCGACCGCGAACAGGTCGCTGCCCGCGTCCGCGCACATCGCCGAGGCGGACTTGTCGTCGCTCGTGGAATCCGAGCTGACCTTCACAAGGGTCAGGTTGCTGATGCCGGGTTCACCCTGGACGCCCTGCGGGCCGTGCGGGCCCCCAGCGCCCGTGAGGCCGGGAGCGCCGCGTTCGCCGGCCTCACCCTGCGGGCCGCGCTCGCCCTGCGGGCCCTGCGGGCCAATCGCTCCGGGCGGGCCCATGACGCCCTCGTCACCCTTGATGCCCTGCGGGCCGGTCGGGCCTTGCGTCCCGGTCTCGCCCTGCGGCCCCTGCGGGCCAACCTCGCCCTGCGGGCCGCGCTGCCCGGGCGGGCCCTGCTCGCCCTGCTCGCCCTGGATCCCCTGGGGGCCCTGGATCCCCTGCGCGCCGACCAGACCCTGCGGACCCGGAGCACCAATCAGGCCCTGCGGGCCGGTCGGGCCTTGCGGTCCTATCGGGCCTGGCGGACCGCCGGCCGGGCCTCTCGGACCCTCCGGGCCTGCGGGACCTATCGGGCCCTCGGGACCTATCGGGCCGCGCTCACCCTGGGGACCCTCCGGCCCGGGCGGGCCGCCCTCCGGGCCGCGCTCACCCACCGGGCCTTGCGGTCCCTCCGCGCCAGTCGCGCCCTGCGGCCCGCGATCGCCCTCCGCCCCCTGCGGACCCTGCGACCCCTGCGGGCCTGCCGGACCCCGAAGTCCAGGCGACCCAATCGGCCCCTGGGCTCCGTCCTGCCCCGCCGCTCCCGTCGGACCCTGCGGGCCCGTCGCCCCTTGCGGGCCCGCGACCCCTTGCGGGCCCGTCGGACCCTGATCGCCCGTGCACGCCGGGAGCAACAGGAGGCCCATCAGGAGGAGAAGTGGGATCCAAAGACTGCGCCGCCAGACGCTGGAAGACTTCAGGTGCTTCGTATCGACTACCCTCATGGTGAGCGTACCTTCCTTAAGGAGTTTTTCCGTTTGCAAGACTACTATAGCCGCCTACCTGTGTCAAGGAACCTGACAAGCAATTTTTGCCATCCCTGCAACATCTCCCGCGGCCCCAAACCTGCGCCCTCGCGCGCCCCCATCGACCGCGCCGCCAAACCCCCGCGACGCCCCCATCGACGCCCCGCGCCCGCGAGCCGCTAGCTCGCACGCCGACGCCGCGCCCACACCAGCCCCAGCAGCCCCAGCCCCGCCAGCAGCACGTACCCGTCCGCCCGCGACCCCTGCCCGCACGTCCCCGGCTCGTCCGGCTCCGGCGTCGGCGTCGCCTCCACCTCCGGTGTCGCCGTCGGCGTCGCCGTCACGATGATCGGCGGCAACGGCGTCGGCGTCGGCGCCGGCGTCGCCGTCGGCTCCGGCGTCGGCACAGCCGTCGCCGTCGGCACTGCCGTCGGCGATGGCGTCGGTGTCTCCGTCGCCACAGCCGTAGCCGTCGGCGATGGCACAGGCGTCGCCGGGACCGCCGTCGGCGTGGCCGTTGCCGCCGGTGTCGGCGTCGCTGTCGGATCCGGCGCCGGCGGCAGCGCCGGGAACGTCAGGTTGAACCCGTCCACGACGTTCGGTCCCGGAATGAACGTCGCCACCTCCGCCGCCGTCAGCCCCTCCGGCCCCAGGTGCGCCGTGATCGTGTTCTCCACCGCGATGATGTGGAAGCTGATGTTGCGGAAGTTGAACACCACGTTGGTGGGCCCGACGATGAGGTTCTGGTACTCGCCGTTCCTGGTGGCCCGCGGCCGCGACTCGTAGCCGTCGATGACGGGGCTGGGGCTCTCTATCCGCGCGACGACCATCAGCCCTTGTGGCGCGGCCTCTCCCCCGACCGTCACCGTGCCCGAGTACGTGACCGGGCCCGGCGGCGGCTGTCCTCCTATCTGGGCCTGGACGTCCCGCCCGCCAGCCAGCGCAAACGCCAGCAGCGCGGCAAAGACGGCAAACGTCAGGATGAGGGCAACCCTGGTGCGGTGTGCTGCAAGTAGCATGGTCTTCTCCCGTATCTGAAAGCTCACCAACAGTGAGCCATATTCGTGGCCTTCCCGGGTGGACGCCGCTCAAAACACAACGGCCCGGTCAGCCGACCTGTACAGGATTATCCCCGCTCACCGCGCATTGGTCAAGAGGCGGGAGTCGTCTACCCCTCATACCCCTTCTGCGTCATTCCTGCGAAGCATGCCCCGTACCCCGATACGGGGGCAGGAATCCAGGGCCCTCACCCCCAACCCCCATCGAAGCCCCTCAGCACCCCCACACCCCCTACCCCTCATACCGGTGCATACCGGTATCCAGAAACCCCGCACCCCAACCCCCTCCGCATCACCCAGCTCCCCCCCACACACAACGCCAAGCCCGCCCCCCAGGCAAATCGAAGGGGGCCTCCCCCCGCGAGGAGGGAGGCCCCCAATTGGCCTTGCCTTGGCGATGCTACGGGGCGTTACGGGATGAGCACCCCGTCCGCGGTGGCGTAGAGCCAGTAGCCCTTGCCCACCGTTACCGGCGCCTTCAGGACGACCCGGTCGTTGTCGTCGAACTTGTTGGGGTCGTTCTCGTCCGCGCCGACGGGGTCGGCCTCAACCACAGGATCTGCAGTCGAATCGGCCTTCACTGCGTCACCGGTGTCGCGTTCCGTGTATGCGCCCATCTGGCACGGCTCGGTCCCGTCCAGCACCTTCTCCGCGTCAGGCTTCTTGCCGGTGCATGGGTTGGTGTCATCCACGCCCACGGTCACCGTGTCGCCGGGGGTCACGGAGCTCCAGACCCTGGACAGGGTTTCAAAGGTCAGGGCCTTCAACCAGCCCGCGTTGGAGCCGGACCTGAGGGTGCCGAAGTAGTCGTCCGCTGCGACGCCCTCAGGGGCGGGCACGGAAATTGTGATCACGGGCACCAGGTTCCAGCCTTCCACCACTGTGACGGCGGGCGGCTGAATGTTCGCTGAGGCAGAGGTCGTCAGCGCCGGCCGCAACATCTTCAACGGCTGGAAGTTCTCCGTCCGTACGAAGTAGGCCGTACTGGCCGTCATCGCGACGATGTCGCCCACAAAGTTCCCCGTCTCCGTGTCCCGGCGGGAGAACAACCACGTCTGGTTGACGTTGTCAAAGGTCATGACAATGCTCACCGGGTGCGTGGGCGGTATCACGCTGTTGATGGCCGGGTTGGCTGGCTGGAAGGGCAGCGAGATCAGGTTCCAGCCGGGAGACAAGTCGATCTCCACCGGCTTGGGCTTGACCACGTCCCAGGATGCCTTCAGGTCCGCGGATCCGTCGATCTGTGTGTTCCCCGCCTGGTCCACGGCCTGCACCGTCAGCGTGTAAGCGCCGATCTTGGGGTTCAGCAGCGGAATGGTGAACTTCACGTTGTCCGGCGTGGTGACGCCCGTGGTCAGGTCTATGGTGCTGGGCTCCGTGGTGCCGTCCGGAAGCCGGATGCTCAGCTTGGCGGAGGTCAGCGTCACCGTCTTGTAGCTGTCCCGCGCGTACTCATCCCCTTCCATCGTAAAGTCCACCGTCACGATGAGAGGGTCAACCTGCTCCACGTTGTCGGCGGTGCCGGACTTGTTTGCCACGTCCTTAACGCTGGCAACGTCGAATTGCGGAGGCACGCCCTTGTTCAGCTTCTTGTCCAACTCAAAGGTGAAGGAGCCGGGGTCGGCCGCGGAATCACTGTCGCCCGCCGTGCTCTCGACCTCACTGGTGTCCGCGGCCTTCACGTAGACGCTGAACTCTCCGCCGTCGGAGTTCTCATGCGTGTAGGTGTAGCTCATGGAACCCGTCTGCCTCACCGGACTCCTTGCAGTCGCGCCCTCGGCTTCGGCTTCGGCGTCGCCATTGGCGGCGGCCTCGGTGACGTACACCGTCGGCGTCGCGTTCAGTTGCTCGTCCGTGGTGATCGTGACCGTCACCTTGTCGTTGCTCAGGTCCGCGCTCTTGGACAGGTTGAGGTTCGGCCCCAGCTTGTCAACGGCCCTTGTCCGCACGGCGGTCACGGCGTTGCCGGCCTTGTCCCGGATCTGGGAACCGGCGATGTCCACCCACGGCCTCTCCGTGGAACCCAGGTTGTCCGCCAGAGTCAAGTAGACTCTGTTGCCGACCGTCCGCACGGACTCCACCGTGTGGCCGCTGACGCTGAAGGCGGCTTCCGTCACGGTGTCGGCGTCGATGCCGCTGCCGGGGGCGGTGCTGTCGGTCTTGCCCTCGTCCGCGAAGGTGACCTTGATGGAGTTCTTCTGGGCCTTGTCCGCCTTCGTGGTAGCGTTGTAGCCAATGCCCGTCACCACCGGGTTGCCGCTGGCCAGCGCCGGATTGACGCTGTCTATGGTGATGAGGTTGGTGCCAAGGATCTCATAGGTGTCCTTGGGCGCAGGTTGGCAGGCGGTAAGCTGGTCGGCTGCGACCTCGTCATCTTCACCATTCTCCTTGGTTCGGGTTGCAGTAGTAACCGTGGCGGGGGCGGTAGGAGCAGTGCGCGTATAGTCGTCTCTAGCATCAACCGGGCACTGATAACCGCCCGTTCCGATTAGAGGGGTGGAATCGGCGGCAGCGGAGTCGCTAGGGACATCCTTCACCGCATCGTCAAAGAGCGGGTCGTACGTCTCTCCCGCCGTTATTTCGTTCGCGACCACGAAAGTGCCGTTTGACCCCGTAAAGGTTACGGACTGGTTGTTGCTCACAAACGTGTTGGTCCCAACCTTCTTGCTCACTCTGACGCGGCTGCCCAGGAAGGTGTTATCGCTGAGGTTGCCGCTGAATTTGCTGTCGACTATCGTTCCCGCCGCGCTCCCCACGCCGGCAGTGCCGGAGACGGAGCCGCTGGTCCGCTGCGAGTTGTTGGCCTCGTCTCGCACCTCGAAGTACCACGGCACGTTGGTGGCGATGGCCTGCAGGGCGGTGGAGTTGAGGGTCTTGCTGACCCGCCAGCCGTCGTCGATCTTGGTGAAGTCGCCCTCGACGAGGTTCACCACGTTGCCCGCGACCACCAGGCGCACGCCGCCCTCCCTGGTCAAGCTATTGTTTGCGGGAGGATCGCCGTCCGAGGTCAGGATGCCTGCGTCAGACAGGTTCGCACCGAGCCCGTTGTCGCCCGTGAACTTGGCGGCGAAGCCGGAGACGCTGTCCGTGATGTCCGCGCTGAAGGTGATGTTGGCGTTCCCCTTGACTATGAGGCCGGGAGCAGGGGAACTGGACACCAGGGACGGCCTTCCGTTGTCCACCCTCACCGTCTTGACGGAGCCGAAGGTGTTGTCGTCGGGTGTGTAGCTCACCTGGATCCGGTTGCCGTTGAAGGCCTTCACCTGGTAGGCGTTACCGGTGGTGCATTCGCCCTCGTCATAGGCACTGTCGGTGGTGCCGTCACCCGATTCACCGTTGATGTCGCACCTTGCGTCCACCAAGCCGCTGCTCTTGTGAACGGCCTCAATGGTTACAAGAGCGGCAATGGGGATGGTCTTCGGGTTCGCGTCCGGCCCGTCTAGCGCTGTGCCGTCCGCGACAGCAACCTTTTGCGTCACCCGCGGCAGGTCCAGGTTCTGGATCGTCACCTCGCCATCGGTTACGGCCGCGATTGTAAACAGGTTGTCGCCAGTGGAATTCTCGTCGGGGGCGCCGGTAGTAGGTTCTTCAGCGTCCGCCGCATTGTCCCCTGACCGGTCATACAGGGTGCAGCCGGCTAGGCTGTTGGAGCAGACAAACGACTGGGATGGCTCTCCCGGTCCCGGCGTCTGCGCCTGCACCGTCGGCTGCGTGCTCAGGCCCATGACCACCAGCAGCAGCGCAAACGCTGCCAGGGCCGCCGTCATCTTGAAGTATCTGTTCATTGTCCTTCCCTTTCGTGGGTGTTTGGGATGTCCCCTCGGCCCCGCCGGGGGAGTGTTCATCTCGGCCTCCCCGCATTCCCTGCGGGGTCAGCCGTCACGGTCCGGCTCTGGAGCGGGTCCCGCATCGGCTCGCCCAAGTGCGCCTCCGTTCGCCCCAAGGCTCTCGTGGGAGCCTGTCCTGAGGCTCTCGCCTGTCCTGAGGCTCTCGAAGGACGCGGGCGGACGCCAACGCGGGATAGCCACCTCCTTTCGGCGGCTCACCGGCGCCCCGCCCCCCCAGGGGCAGACGCGATGCAGCGCTCGCCAGTCTGTACTCCGTCACCTGGACCTTCTTTCTTAGCCCTGTCCTGAGGCTCTCGAAGGGCCCATCGGCCATAGCCAACAACACGGCACAGCCCAAAGGGCCTGTCCTGAGGCTCTCGAAGGGCTCCTCAACCCTATAACGGAACCCCGCCAATGTTTGTTCCACCACCCCGGCGGCTAGCCCTGGAAGGCGGCAAACCCCCCAATGATGGCGGCGGCAAGGACCACCGCCCCGCCTAACACCGCCAGCGTCAGCCGGTCGATGCGGGCGTTGACGGCGGCGATAGCCGCCGTGTGGACGCGCTGCTGCTCTATCACCATCTCCAACAACCCCTCCAGCCGCCCAACACGAAGGGCAAGCTCCTGGGCCTGCTCGGTCTGCGGTGGCTGCTGCTGCGTCGTCATCGCCGGTCACGCCTCCGTGGGGAAGTATACCACAAGCAGGCGGGGGAGCCGGGCGGGAACGGAGCTAGCCCTGGAAGGCCGCAAACCCCCCGATGATGGCGGCGGCAAGGACCACGGCCCCGCCCATCACAGCAAGCGTCATCCGATCAATGCGCTCGCTCAGCCGGTCGATGCGGGCTTCCAAACGGTCCATGCGATCGCTCAGCCCCCGCTGCTGCTCTATCACCGCCTCCATCAACCCCTCCAGCCGCCCAACACGAAGGGCAAGCTCCTGGGGCTGCTCAGTCTGCGGCTGGTCCTGCTGCGTCGTCATCGCCCCTCACGCCTCCGTGGGGAAGTATACCACACCCCCCACCCCCAACCCGTTCGCCCTGAGGGAAATCGAAGGGCCCACCCTGACACAACCCCCTTGCGACTACACCCCCAACCCCGCTACCCTCCCCCCATGTCGACTAAAGCCCCAACCACCAACGCCGCCGCCATCACAACAGGCGCCCCCGAAAACCCCCAACCAGAGGCCAAAATGCAAAAAAAATTGGACTCCAACCTAAAATCCGACACATCCCCTACAAAACAAACCAGAAACAACCTCCCCCCCACCTACGGCGTTCCGACGCACAAATACCAAACCAATCCCCCTCCCGTTCGCCCTGAGGGAAATCGAAGGGGGAACCGGGGCCCGCAGGCCCGCCGGCGTCGGGGTTGGGCCGTTCGCCCTGAGGGAAATCGTTGGGCCGTTCGCCCTGAGGGAAATCGAAGGGGGAACCTGACCCCCCGCACCCCAGCCCTAAAACCGCCCCCGCAACTCCTTGAACACCAACGCCACCACAATGAACAGCACAAGCGCGCACACCCCGCCGAACAGGAACCCTGCCGAAATCCCGTACGCCCGCACAATCCCGCCCGCCATCGCCGCCCCCAGGCTCGTCAGCGCGAAGTCCAGCATGAACAGGCTCAGCACCCGCCCCCGCAGCGTGTCCGGCACAATCGTCTGGATCAGCGTATTGTTGGTGGCCATATAGAACATATGCATCGCCCCCATCACCACCATCACCAGCATCGACACCATCAGCGTCGTCGTCATCGCGAACGCGATCGTCGACACCGCCGCCCCCATCGCCGCCGCCAGCAGCATCAGCCCCTTACGACGCGCGCTCCCCAGGCTCGCCAGCGCCATCGTCCCAATCAGCGCCCCCACCCCGAAGGCGCTCAGCAGGAACCCCAGCCCGCGGTCCGGATTCTCCAGCACCTCCGCCGCGAACACCGGCATCACCCCGTTCACAAAAGACATCAGAAACAGCGACGGAATCATCCCCAGCAAAATCAGCGCCAGGATCACCGGCGTCCGCACCGCGTACGCCACCCCCTCGCGGAAGTTCGTCAGGAAAGACTGCCGCGCGCTCCGGGACCAGTCCTCCTGCGGGATCCGAAGCGGCCACACCAGCAGCGCCACCATCGTGAACGCCACCGCCTGAATGAAGAAGTTCGTCGAAGGCCCCACCACCGCAATCAGCACCCCGCCGATCGCCGGCCCAATGATCCGCGTGACCTGGAACGCCGCGCTGTTCAGCGCAATCGCGTTCATCATCTCTTCCCGCGGCACAGAGTTCGCCACCATCGCCTGCCGCAGCGGATTGTTCATCGCCCACCCCGCGCCGAACAGGAACGTGAACGCGTACAAGTGCCAGATCTCAAGAAAGTCCGACCACACCAGCAGCGCGAAGACCAGCCCCAGCAGCGCCAGATACACCTGCGTCGCCATCAGCAGCTTCCGCCGGTCCATCCGGTCCGTCAGCACCCCGCCCAGCGGCCCCGCAATCAGGAACGGCACCCCCCGCAGCCCCAGCACCGTCCCCGTCAGCAGCGCGTCCCCCGTCAAATGGAACGCCAGCCACCCAATCGTCACCTGCTGCACCCAATTCCCCGCGCTCGCCATCAACGTACTGGCCCACAGCAGCCGGTAGTTCGGATACCGGAACGACGTGAACGTCCGAAGCTGCGTCAGCCCTCGATACGACAGCCGCCCCCGCAGCCCCCGCGACGAGCCCTCGCCCGCCGCCGCCTCCACGGGCGCCTCGGACCTCCCGCGCTGCTCCAACGTCCCGGCCACCCCTTCACATCCAGTTCAACAACCCGCCAAGTATACCACCCGCACCCTGACACCAAGACCTTGCCCCATCCTCGACCCAGTGCGTACCATGCGCGCAGACCCGCCGCCCGCCCACCCCCGGCCGCTGGGCGAAAGAAAATTCTTGGAATAGAGCCAGGCAACTCAATTGCACCGAAGCCGCTCCAAACTTGACGCTACATACACCCCGTACCTACAATGAGCCGTCCCGGAGCCCACTCCCAGGGAGGCTCACCAACCCATGGAAGTCCCCGAGGTCGTTGTAAACAGGCTCCCCCAGTACGTGCGAGCCCTGCGCCACCTCCAGGCCCAGGGCAACGACGTCGTCAGTTCCCAGCTCCTCGGCCGCACCCTCCAGATGACCCCGGCCCAGATACGAAAGGACCTCAGCTACTTCGGCCGCTTCGGCAAGCAGGGCCGCGGCTACACCATCGCCTACCTCCTCGCGGAGCTCCAGGACATCCTCCAGCTGGACCACGAGTGGAACATGGCAGTAGTAGGCGTAGGCCGCCTCGGCCGCGCCATCATCAGCTACCCCGGCTTCGCCCCCGAGGGCTTCAAAGTAGTGGCAGCCTTTGACGCCGACGAACGCCAGGTAGGCCAAAGCATAGGCGGCCTCATAGTCCAGCCCATGACGGACCTCCCGGACACCGTCCGCCAGAAGAGCATCCAGATAGGCATCGTAGCCGTGCCCGCCGCCCAGGCCGCAGACGTCGTTGACCAGATCACCCTCTGCGGCATCCGCGCCATCCTCAACTACGCCCCCGTCAACACCCACACCCCCCAGGAGGTGAAGGTCCGCAACATAGACCCCGTCCTCTCCCTCCAGTCCATGACCTACTACCTCCGCTCCAACGACACCGGCAGCTAGCCAAAAGAAAGAGGCGGCCCCACAGGACCGCCCCCTGTCTCCCTTAGTCAGCGCTCCAAGCGCTCGCCCAGCGCCTACTCTGCCGCCCCCGGCTGTGGTCCCCCGCCGGGAACGCGGCTCCGACGCCTCCGCGCCACCAAGACGCGAACCTGCGCCCGCCGCAGCGCCGCCACCGCCTGCTGCAAGTCCATGTCTGACTCCCGCGTCGCGATGCGCTCCTCCGCCCGGCGCATCGCCTCCTCTGCGCGCTCCAGCACAATCTCATCGGCCTGCTCCGCAGCATCGGCCAGGATAGTCACACGGTTATCCAGCACCTCCAGGAACCCGCCAGTGACCGCTATGGACTGCTCCTGCCCACCCTGCCTGATGCGCAGCTCGCCGGGGTTCAGTGTTGTCAGCAGCGGCGCGTGGTGCGGAAGGATGCCCAGCTCCCCGGCGGCGCCGGGTGCCACCACGGACTCCACCTCGCCGGAGAAGAGCAACCGCTCCGCCGTCACCATCTCGAACTGCATGGTCGCCATGACTGCTCCTAGCCCATCTTCTCGGCGGCTTCCCGGGCCTCCTCGATAGTGCCGACCATGTAGAAGGCCTGCTCGGGAAGGTCGTCGTGCTTACCCTCGAGGATCTCTGCAAAGCCCCGCACCGTCTCGGTGATGGGGACGTACCGGCCCTCACGGCCCGTGAACGCCTCGGCGACGTTCATCGGCTGCGACAGGAACCGCTGCAGCCTGCGTGCGCGGCCCACCGTCACCTTGTCCTCCTCCGACAGCTCCTCAACACCCAGAATCGCGATGATGTCCTGCAGGTCGCGGTAGCGCTGCAACACCGCCTGCACGCCCCGGGCCACGCGGTAGTGCTCATCGCCGACCACTTGCGGGTCCAGGATGCGCGAGTTGGAGGCCAGCGGGTCCACCGCCGGGTACAGCCCCTGCTCCGCAATGGACCGCTCCAGTGAAATGATGGCGTCCAGGTGCCCGAACGTCGCGACAATGCCCGGGTCGGTGTAGTCGTCCGCCGGCACGTAGATGGCCTGAACTGAGGTGATGGATCCCTTACTGGTGGAGGTGATCCGCTCCTCCAGCGCGCCCATCTCCGTGGACAGCGTCGGCTGGTAGCCCACAGCAGAGGGCATCCGGCCCAGCAGCGCCGACACTTCCATGCCCGCCAAGATGTAGCGGTAGATGTTGTCGATGAACAGGAGCACGTCCTGCCCCTCGTTGTCGCGGAAGTACTCCGCCATGGTCAGACCCGTGAGCCCGATTCGCGCGCGCACGCCCGGCGGCTCGTTCATCTGACCGAAGACCAGCGTCGCATTGCTCAGCACGCCGGACTCCCTCATCTCATTCCAGAGGTCATTGCCCTCGCGCGAGCGCTCGCCCACGCCCGCAACTACTGAGAATCCCTGGTGAACCCGTGCGATGTTGTGGATAAGCTCCAGGATGATCACCGTCTTGCCTACGCCGGCGCCGCCGTACGCGCCGATCTTGCCGCCACGTGCGAAGGGGGACACCAGGTCGATGACCTTGATGCCCGTCTCCAGCATCGATGTGCTGGTCTCCTGCTCCTCGAAGGCAGGCGGCTCCCGGTGGATGGGCCACCGCTCCTCCGCGGGCACTTCACCCAAGCCATCCAGCGGCTCACCAAGCACGTTGAACAGGCGGCCAAGAGAGCCGCGGCCCACGGGCACGCTGACAGCCTCGCCTCGGTCGACGACCTCGGTGCCGCGAGCCAGGCCCTCCGTCGGTCCCAGGGCCAGGCAACGCACCCAGCTGTTCCCCAAGTGCTGCTGCACCTCGAGCACCAGCGCCTCGCCGTCAAGGTCCAAGGCGACAGCGGAGTGAATGGCCGGCAATCCCTCCGAGGGGAACTCCACGTCCACCACGGTCCCGATGACCTGCACTACGTGTCCAACGGTTCCAAGAGCCATGATCCACCTACCTCTTAGCCTGCATATTTATTGGAAGGTCAGGTTGCCGCCGATGATGTCAAGTAGCTCGTTGGTAATGGCTTCCTGCCGCACCTTGTTGGCCGCCAGCGTCAGGTCCTTCACCAAGTCTTGCGCGTTTTCTGTCGCGTTGCGCATGGCCACCATGCGGGCCGATTGCTCGCTTGCGATGCCTTCCAGCACCGCGTGGTAGAGCTCCATCTCTACGTAGCGCGGGAGCAGAGCGTCGAGCACCTCGGCCGGTATGGGTTCATAGATGTAGCCCACGGCGTTGTCTGCTGCCAGCTCCGCCGGCGCCACAGGTAGAAGCTGCTGCAACGTCGGCCGCTGCACGATTGTGTTCACGAATTGACCGTACGAGATGAACACCGCGTCGGTCTCGCCCGACGTGAAGGAGTCCATGATGAGCCGGGCCAGCGGGACGATTTCCATCAGCGTCGGCCGGTCGCCAAGGCCGTCAAAGACCGCCTGAACTTCGCGGTTGGCACGGATCATGAAATCGCGCCCCTTTCGTCCGACGGTGACAACAGACACCGGGGTGCCGGCGTTATCCTCCAGGATGAACGAGCCAGCACGGCGATTCAGGTTGCCGGGAAGCGCCCCACACAGGCCCCGGTCCGGGGTCACGTGCACAAGCGTGGCTCGCTCAATGGACCGGGTCTGCAGGAGCGGGTGCGAGTCCTCGTTGCTGGGCATGCCGGCAAGGTGGGAGAGCAACTCAGCCATCTTCTCCGCGTAGGGCCGAGCAGCCATCGTTGCCTGCTGTGCGCGGCGCATCTTCACTGCCGCCACCATCTCCATGGCGCGCGTGATCTTACCCGTGTTCTGCACCGTGCGGATGCGCCGACGTATCTGTCGTAGACTTGGCATTGCGTTACGCCGCCGCGAAGCCCTTCTGGAACTCCTCTATTGCAGAGCGAAGGGCCGCGGTGTTCTCCTCCGTAATGTCGTTGGTCTCAACGATGCTTCGGCCAACCTCTGGGTGGGCCGTGTCCATGTACTGCGTGAACTCGGACTCCCAGCGCTGAACGTCTGCAATGGGTACCTCATCTACGAAGCCGTTGCCCACCGCGAAGAAGGTCATCACCTGGTGCTCGAGGTTCTGTGGTCGGTACTGGGCTTGCTTCAGGATCTCAGTGGTGCGCTGGCCACGCTCCAGTTGCTGCCGAGTCGCTGCGTCAAGGTCGGACGTTCCGAACTGCGCGAAGGAGGCCAACTCCCGATATTGGGCCAAGTCCAGGCGCATGCGGCCAGCGACCCGCCGCATGGCGCGCCGCTGGGCACTGCCGCCCACTCGGGAAACCGAAAGGCCCGCATTCACCGCCGGGCGGTTGCCGGCGTTAAACATGTCGGCCTCCAAGTAGATCTGGCCGTCCGTAATTGAAATCACGTTGGTCGGGATATAGGCGGACACGTCGCCTGCCTGCGTTTCGATGACTGGCAACGCGGTCATGGAACCGCCGCCCTCCTCATCGCTCAGCTTGGCGGCGCGCTCCAGTAGCCGGCTGTGCAGGTAGAAGACGTCGCCGGGATAGGCCTCGCGGCCCGCAGGTCGACGTAGGAGCAGCGAAAGCTGGCGGTATGCCCATGCGTGCTTCGAGAGGTCGTCGTAGATGACGAGGGCGTCCCGTCCAGACTCCATGATCTCCTCTGCGATGGCGCAACCGGCGTAGGGGGCGAGGAATTGCAGCGCTGCCGAGTCAGCGGCGTTGGCGGCCACGATGATGGTGTGTTCCATCGCACCGGCCTGCTCCAGCGTTCCGAGCACGCCCGCGACCTTGCCCGCCTTCTGTCCGACGGCCACGTAGACGCACAACAGGTCCTTGCCTTTCTGGTTGATGATGGCGTCGATGCAAATGGCGGTCTTGCCGATGGAACGGTCGCCGATGATGAGCTCACGTTGGCCGCGGCCGATGGGGATCATGGCGTCAATCGCCTTGATGCCTGTCTGCACTGGCGTGTCCACCGACTTCCGCTTGGTCACGTCCGGCGCGACACGCTCCACGGGGCGGTTCTTAGTGCTGGCCACGGGACCCTTGCCATCAAGGGGACGTCCCAGCGGGTCGACAACGCGGCCCAGCAGGCCGTCGCCAACAGGGACCTCGACCATGCGCCCAGTTGTGCGCACTTGGTCGCCCTCCCGGACGGTATTCTCCTCGCCCAGGATGACGGCACCCACGCTGTCCTCTTCCAGGTTCAGCGCCATGCCGAACACGTTGTTGGGGAACTCCAACAACTCCGTGGACTTGCAGCCCGCTAGCCCGTGGATGCGGGCGATGCCGTCGCCGACGTCCATCACCACACCCACATCCACCATGGACACGCGGCTCTCAAATCCTTCTATTTGCTGCTTGATGACTGATACGATGTCTTCGCCACGAATGGCCATGCCTACCTCCATCCCGCACCGCGGGACCCTGCTTGTATCGCCACCTCGAGGGGTGGCGCGTTAGACCATACCCCGTGCAAGCGCACCCCGCAGTGAGTTGAGCCGCTGGCGTGCGCTGCCGTCTATGACGCGGTCGCCCACCCGAATGACCAAACCGCCCAACAACTCCGAGTCCACAGACGCGGTCACACGCACGTCGCCGCCCAGCACCGTCGAGAGCTGCTCAGCTATGCGCTTCGTGTCGTCCTCCGACAATTCCACGGCGGAGGCAACCTCCACGCGGACGACGCCCTGCGACGCATCGACGAGCTCCCTGAAGCGCTCGTGCACCTGCGGAAACGCCTGCACCGCTCGTGCCCGAGCAAGCAGATGCAACAAGTTGCCGGCGCCGTCGGTCATGTCCGGAAGGACGTGCCCCAACGCCCGCGCGCGCTCGTCCGCAGTTATCTCCGGTGCCTCCATCAGGGAGACAAACTCTGGCGTGCCAGCCGCTGCGGCAAGCGTTGCCAACTGCTCGTCCCATTCGGTAACGGCACCTGACTCCTGAGCAAGCTCAAAGAGCGCTTGCGCGTACCGCTTGGACGATGGCTGTCTTCGCCCCGCCATGTACTAGTTCCGCTGCGCCTCAGCGCTCTCGCTGAGTGCCCTTTCGATAAGGTCCCGGTGAGCATCGCGGTCCAGGGAGCGGTCGATGACGCGTTCCGCCGCGGTGATGGCCAAGTCGGCAAAGTGCTCGCGCACCTGCTCGATAGCTTGGTTGCGCTCCTGCTCGATCTGCGTACGCGCACGCCGGAGAAAGTCCTCCGCTTCCGCGCGTGCCCGCGCTTGCTCCCCCTCGCGGTAGCGCTCGGCGGCCTGTCGGGCCTCTTCCAGCACCTGCTGGCCGGCACGACGGGCCTCGCCCAACTGGGCCTCGAGCTCCTCGCGGGCTTGGGTCGACTCCTGCCGAACCCGGTCCGCCTCAGACAGCGAGTCCCGGATGCGCTCCGAGCGCTGGTCCAGCATGGCCAGGATGCGCTTGTACCCAAAGGCGTACAGCACCGCCAAGAGGATAGCGAAGTTTACGAGAAAGACTATCAGGCTGGGTATGTGAAACCCCAGCTTCTCCAATCCGTCCAAAAGTGCCACGGGAACCTCCTCCCGCGCCGGGCGTTCTACGCCACCAGCGCCAGGATGACCGCCACGATCAAAGCATAGATGCCCAATGCCTCGGCGAAGGCGATGGCCAGGATCATGTTGGTCAGAATAGCGCCCCGGGCCTCCGGGTTACGCCCCAGGGCGTTCATGGCACCCGCGCCTAGGATGCCGATGCCAAGGCCAGGCCCCAACATGCCCAGGCCGGCCGCAATGCCAGCGCCCAACAACTTCAACCCTTCCGTCTCTACCATTGTTCCTCCTTGCGCAGCCGTAGTAGATTTGCCTCGGCGGCGCTTCTTGCCTGTTTCCTAGTCCTGCCGGCTGGCATACAGCGCAAAGACGCCGCCTAAGGCGGCCGCGGCCAGACCTATCGCGACTACCACCAACGCCAGGATGACTACGTCCATGTCGTCCCCTCTTTCCGGGCGGCCCTCACACCGATGCCGATGCGAGGCCTGGATCCTCCTGAGTTGTGCTGCCTCGCCGCTAGTGCTCCCCCTCCGCTTCATGGGGCGCAACGGCAATCGCGGCAAAGACTACTGTCAGGGCCGCGAAAATCACTCCCTGTATCAGGCCAACCATCAGCTCCAGCCCGTAGAAAGGCACGGAGAAGATGAAGGTCACCAGGAACGAGGTCACCAAGAGCAGGATCTCTCCCGCCGTCATGTTGCCGAACAACCTGAAGGTGAAGCTGACCACGCGGACCATGTGGCTGACCGCCTCCAACACGCCGACAAAGAGGTCTATCAGCCCCGTAAGGATGCGTCCTCGCAGGAGATTGCCGAAGCGGATGAACTCCCCCAAATACCCGACGCCGTGGGCGCGGAACCCCAGGTATTCCACAACGAAGAAGGAGATGAGGGCCAGCGCTAAGGGCATGTTCAGATCCGTGCCTGCGGGACGCAGGAAGGTGGCGTAGATCTTATCGTCCTTGATGACGCCAAAGGACTGGTAAATGGGGATGAGGGCGAGCCAAGAGTTGAAGGCAACGAAGAAGAAGATGGTGGCCGCAAGGGGGAAAATGCCCCTCCCCTTGCCCGCGCCCATGACGCTCTCAACGAAGCTCAGCAGCGCCTCGACAATGGACTCCAGAAGCCCCTGCAACCGCCCCGGCACCAGCTTCATCCGACTGGTGCCCAGGACAAAGAGCAGGATGAGAACAACAGAAGTCACCAGCGATGAGAGGATGGTGTTGGTGACAACAAAGTCGAACCCACCCTCTTTGAGCTCATGTCCGGGATTGTCGCCAAGGATTTCCTGCGGGGCCAAGTGCACACCCGGCGTAGGGAGAAAGCTCTCTCGGTCGAAAAAAGCGGCGCCAATGGCGCCGGTGATAAATCCCGCCAATGCCAACGCCAATAGGGCAAGTGCCGCAAAGACCAGTATTCCCTTGGCGCTTCCGGAAATGGCCACGCCGATTATTCCTCCCTGGATCCCCGTTCTTGGTCACCCATCAGCGGCTGAACCATCCGGTAGAGCCCGTAAAAAGCAACCGCCGTCCCCAGTATGACTCCCACGATTATGAACACAGGTGTGGTGCCCAGCCACCGGTCCACCAAGTATCCGCCTACAATACCTATGACCACGGACGCAGCGACATACCACCCGACCCCCATGAGACGCAGAGCGAGAGCCCACGTTGGCATATACCACCTCAAAGAAGTCTGGTGAATCTTATCACTACCGTTTACGGCGCGTCAAACGTCCCCTTTGTCCTTTCTGTGGTGAATACCGCGCCTCTGAACATCGTTCCTGCATGGCATCGAGCGACTGAAAACGGGCACCAAAGCAAGAGGCCCCTACTAGGGGCCTCTTGCTTTGGTGGATTTGTTATCTCGGACGCTAGCTGTTTGGGCCCTTTCCGAGGTCTCCCAGGTCCAAGCCCTCCACAAAGTCCGCAAAAGCAGACATCCCGCGAAGTTCATCCTCGCCGGGCGTTGCACCCGGGGTCGGCTGGCCGCCTTCCACCGCCTTTTTGGCCTCTTCGTCAAGCTGTACGCCAGCTTTGCTTAGGACGCCCTCGTCCACAAAGATCGGCACGTTTGTGCGAACAGCAAGCGCGAGAGCGTCGCTGGGGCGCGAGTCGACCTCCTTGCTATGGCCGTTGGTGTTGTCTCCGTACTCAAGGATGATCTTGGCGTAGAAGGTGTCGTTCTGCAGATCACTTACCACCACTCTCTTCACCACCCCACCCATGGCATCGATGACGTTGCCGAGCAGGTCATGAGTGAGAGGCCGGGGCACCTTCACCTCTTGCAGCTTCACGGCGATTGCATCTGCTTCAAACTGCCCAATCCAAATAGGCAGATACCGGTCCGCGTCCTTCTCCTTCAGGATGACCACGCGCTGATAGTTCATCGGGCTGAGGCGGATGCTGTCGATGTACATCTCTGGCATAGTTCCCACCCCTTTCCGCAAGCTAGCGTCCCCTAGAGGAGCTGATTGAGAGATTGTATGTCTCAGCTATGAAAAGTGTCAACGAATCCGGTTGTTGCGCCAAAGGGGAATGGTTACTCGTGAGTCCTCGCCGAGAGTGGGTGCGGAAGACAATCAACCGCCCGTCTTGGCCCGAAGGTCATTGACGGGCGGTTGCGCATCCTCATGCTAGCGCTAGGGCGCTACCTCTTGGTGTACTGCGGCGCGCGACGGGCCCGTTTGAGACCGTACTTCTTGCGCTCCTTGATGCGGGCATCGCGGGTTAGCATTCCGTGGCTCCGCAGCAGCTTCCGAAGGTTTGGATCAAACGCCAGCAGACCGCGCGCGATTCCGTGCCGCAATGCGTCGCCCCAAGCGGCCAAGCCACCGCCGTGGCACTTGGCCACGACCGTAAACTTGCCGAGGTTGTCCGTCACTTGCAAAGGCTCCAAAGCCGCCGATTGCCATGTCACCCACGGCAACGCCTGCTCCAACGACCGGCCGTTTACCACAACCTCGCCGCCACCGGGATATAGTCGTACCTGCGCAACTGCATTCTTGCGCTTGCCCGTGCCATAGTAGTATTGCTGATCGCTGGATGCCTGTGCCGGCCGTGTCGTCATCTCGATTCCTTCCTTGCCGACCTAGGCGCTCTCGCCGGTCGCCTGTCTCTCAGGGGCGTAGCCGGTGATCTGCGCCTGATGTGGATGGTCCGGACCGGGGTAGACCTTCATGCGCTTGAGCATGTGCCGGCCCATCGTGGTCTTTGGCAGCATCCCCCAGACAGCCTGCTCAATGATTTTGTTGGGCCTGCGTTCCAGCATCTTGTCCATCGTGACACTGCGCAAGCCGCCCTGATACCCGCTGTGCCAGTTGTAGACCTTCTGCTCGCGCTTCTTGCCCGTTGTGTGCACCTTGGCCGAGTTCACTACCACCACAAAGTCGCCCGTGTTGATGTTCGACGTGTAGATGGGCCGGTGCTTGCCTTGCAATATCGTCGCAATCTGCACGGCCAAGCGGCCAAGCGGCATTTGGGACGCATCGAACAAGTGCCACCGCGGGCTTAGTTCCGCCGGTTTCGCGACGTATGTGCGTGTCCGTTTTATGTTTGTTGCCATGACGGTTCCCCTTGCCCCGGATCCAACAGCCCGGGCCAGGGCTCTCCTCTCTCCTGCAGCCCTCGGGGGCCGCTGATGTCCAAGATTCCCTCCGGATAGACCACGTACATCAGGTAAAGGCCACATGCCGGCAGCGCCGGCCCCCCGCTTACCTCCACCGTTCCTTCCAGCAGTGGCAACACTGCCGACCCGCTCAATCGCCCTTGCCCGACGCGAACCAGCGTCCCGGCAATGCGTCTCGCCTGTTGCGGCAGGAAGGCGTTGGCGGTCATGTCGACGGCCACCACCTGCCCTTGCCGCCAGACCTTCACACTGAAGACCTCGCGGACCGTATCCCGGCGCCTCAATGAGGACGCTCTACAAAAAGCACGGTAGTCGCGGACGCCTCGAAAGGCCTCTGCCGCGCCGGCCATCGCCGCCAGATCCAGCTCCGCCCACACATGGTACGCGAACCGTCCCCATAGTGCCGATGGCGCAGGTTGGTTCAGCACGAGGTAGCGGTAGAGCCGCCGCCTTGCGCTTCGCCGCGGGTCAAAGTCCAAACCCACTTCCGCCGCTGCCGTAACCCGGATGTCTGGTGGAAGCACGCCATTCAGCGCCCTGGGGTACATGGCTGCGGGATAGCCCGCATTGGTCGTAAGGGCGACCACCTGTCCCCAAGCGTGCGCCCCGGCGTCTGTCCGGCCTGCGCCGTGTGTCTTAACGTACTTGCCCAAGAGATCCTGGAGCCCACGCTCCAACTCCCCTTGGACTGTTGGCCTCTTTGACTGTGTCTGAAATCCCCGGTATCCCGTACCGTCGTACTCAACAATCAGCGCGATGCGGCGCCGGGTTTCCAGGGTCACCCCTGCACCTCCGATCCGCCTATACCAACTCAATGAGTGCGATCGGTGCAGCATCCCCTTTGCGGAAGCCCAGTTTCATAATCCGGGTGTAGCCGCCGGGACGCTCCTTGTACTTAGGCGCCAACTCATCGAAGAGCTTGCGGATGACCTGATTGTCCTGCACAAAGGCGTAGGCCATCCGGCGGCAGTGCACGGCACGCGCCCGATTCTCCGGAGTGTCGCCGCCATCCATGGCCCGTGCCGCACGGCAACCCCACGAGATAAACCGTTCCGCGACCGGGCGCAGCGCTTTGGCCCGAGCCTCGGTAGTCTTGATTCGACCGTGCAGGATGAGCGACCGCGCCAACCCCTTGTAGAGCGCCCTGCGCTGTCCGCTGGTCCTGCCCAGCTTGTGGATGCCGATATTGTGACGCATGGCCCTTAGGTCTCCTTGGGAGATTCGTCCTGATCGTTGTCGTCTTCGTCCTCTGACAGTTCCTCGTCCGCTTCGTCCTCTGCCTCCATGTCTTCCACAATGGAGGCGATGGGCGCTGGAGGTTCAGCGTTCTTGCCCCAGAAGCTGTCCGGTACAGGCAGGTTGTTCTCCTCAAGCCGGGCTCGTAGTTCCTCCAGCGACTTCTCGCCGAAGTTGCGAATCTTGAGGAGTTCCTCCGCGGTGCGCTCCAGCACCTCGCCGACTTTGTTGATGCCGGCGCGCTTCAGGCAATTCAGCGTGCGCGAAGAGAGCTCCAGCTTCTCGACGGTAATGTTGTAAATCTCCGCCGGTATGCCGGCTCCGGGTCCGGACTCTCCACCAGTGTCCTTGCCTGCGCCGATGAGCAGCGCGCTGTGTTCCATGAGCACTTTGGCAGCCGTATGGACGGCGTCGAGAGGAGAGATGGTCCGGTCAGTCCAGACCTCTAGTACCAATCGCTCATAGTCAGTGACTTGTCCGACGCGGGTGTACTCCACACCGAAGTTCACCTTGCGAACAGGGCTGAAGATAGCGTCAACCGGCAGCGTGCCGATGGAGTAGCCGACCGCCTGTTGCGCCGGTACGTATCCGGTGCCGCGCTCCACGTTGAACTCCATGTTGAGGGTGCCTTCGTCTGAGTCCAGCGTCGCGAGATGTAGGTCGGGGTTTACAATCTCAAAGTCGGCCGGAGCGACGATGTCGCCGGCATAGACCTCGCCGGGGCCTCGGGCCTCGAGACGCAAGCGGCCGGGACGCTCCGTGTGGGCGCGCAGCCGGATGGTCTTCACCCGCTGAATGACCTCCATCACCTCCTCCTTCATGTGGGGAAGGGTGGAGTATTCGTGCAGCACGCCATCAATGCGGACCCACGTGACAGCGGCACCCGGAATGGAGCTCAACAACACGCGGCGCAGGGGGTTGCCCAGCGTCGTGGCGAAGCCGCGCTCCAGTGGCTCCAGCGTAAACTTGCCGTAGGTCTCGTCCAGTTCAATGGTCTTGACCTCTGGTTTGGGAACTGCCGGCCCAGGTTGTATGTCCTGGGCTGGCCCAATCATGACGAATGACTCCAATGTAACTGCTCCTCATTCGATACGGGTCCCGAAACTGACGGATGCTAGCGGGAGTAGAACTCCACGATAAGCCGCGTGTCCACTGCCGTGTCGACATCTCCCTCTTCCGGCAGGTCGGTAACGCGCCCTTTCATGTTGTCGGCATCAAGATCCAGCCAGCGGGGGATCGTCCGCTTGGGGATGCCTTCCTTGATTGTCAGGGCAAACTCTCGCTGCACGCTGGAGTCCTTCCAGCCGATTTCATCGCCTGCCTTCACCACGAAGGAGGGGATGTCCACCTTGCGGCCATTCACCGTGTAGTGGCCATGCAGAACCATCTGTCTGGCCTGTGCGCGGGAATCTGAGAAGTTCAACCTGTATATCACGTTGTCCAGCCGACGTTCCAAGAGCTGCAGCAGGTACTGGCCCGTAATCCCGGGGCGCTTTTGCGCCTGCACCACATTGCGCAGGAACTGATGCTCCCGAAGGCCGTAGGTGTAACGCAGCTTCTGCTTCTCGCGCAGCCGCACGGCGTAGTCCGAAGGCCGGCGTCGGGAGGGACGCGACGCCCCGGGAGTGTTACGGCGCTTCTCAATAGCGCATCTGGGGGTGTAACACCGTTCCCCCTTCAGGTAGAGTTTCTCGCCCACTTGCCGACATTGTCGGCACACGGGGCCGGTATATCGTCCCATATGCTCTCCTACACCCGGCGCTTCTTCGGCGGACGGCACCCGTTGTGTGGAGTGGGCGTCACGTCTCGAATGCCAGAAATCATCAGTCCAGCTCCCTGCAGGGAACGAATAGCGGCCTCACGGCCGGGGCCGGGACCCTTGAGGTAGACCTCCACTCGACGGAGCCCGTGCTCCATGCTCTTGCGTGCAGCGATCTCGGCGGCGCGGCCCGCGGCAAAGGCTGTGCCCTTGCGTGAACCTTTGTAGCCGGCGGTGCCGGCCGTACCCCACGCCAGCACACCACCCTGCGTGTCCGTCAGGGTCACGAGCGTGTTGTTGAATGTTGCCTTGATGTATGCCCGTCCGACGGGTACAGATTTTCGTTCCCTGCGGCGGACTCCCCTCCTGGCCATGGGCCTCCTTTGTCCATCGGCGCCCCGAACATCGCGGGCGCTTCTGCGTTACTATTTCTTGGCACTCGCGCGGCGGCGTCCGGCCACCGTCTTCTTGGGGCCCTTACGCGTCCGGGCGTTGGTGCGCGACCGCTGGCCATTCACAGGCAGGCCTCGCACATGGCGAATACCCTGGAAGCTCCGGATCTCAATCTTCCGGCGGATGTTCATCTGTACCTCGCGCCGCAGGTCACCCTCGACCTTGTATTGGCGGTCGACCACCTCGCGGATGCGGGAGAGTTGGTCCTCCGCGAGGTCGCGGACGCGCGGGTTATCCTCAATGTTGGCCTCGGACGCAATTTCCTTCGCCCTAGTAGCGCCGATGCCGTAGATGGCTCGCAACGCTATCTCAATTCGCTTGTGGTCCGGTATGTTGACGCCTGATACCAGTGCCATTGGTCCCTCCTGTTTCAGGCTCTAGCCCTGACGCTGCTTGTGCCGCTTGTTGATGCAAATAATCCGTACGACACCCTTGCGCTTGATGATCTTGCACTGCTCACACCGCTTTTTTATGGATGGTTGGACCTGCATATTGACTCCTTGCGCCCGCTCCAGCTACCGGAATCGGTAGGTTACACGACCTCGGCTCAGGTCGTACGGTGAGAGCTCCACCAGCACACGGTCTCCCGGCAGGATACGGATGTAGTGCATCCGTATCCTGCCGGAGGCATGGGCAAGCACTTCGTGTTCGTTTGCCAACTTCACGCGGAACACCGCGTTGGGGAGCGCCTCCTCAACCGTACCTTCAACTTCAATAGACTCTTTCTTCGGCATGCAACCCCTTGCCGGTGGTACCGGCGCACCTAATCCCGAAGCCGGGTCATTACCTCGGCTCCGTCCTCACCCACGGCCATGGTGTGCTCAAAGTGCGCCGAGAGGCGCCCATCGGCGGTCACCACCGTCCAGCCGTCCTCCAGTGTCCGGGTCCGCCACGTACCCACGTTCAGCATGGGCTCAACAGCGATGGCCATGCCCGCGCGGAGCATCTGCCCCCGGCCCGCCACACCGTAGTTAGGCACCTGCGGCTCCTCATGGAGCCTGCGCCCGATGCCGTGTCCAACGTACTCCCGAACGACGCCATACCCGCGGACCTCGGCGTACTTTTGCACCGCCTCGCCGATGTCGCCGAGGCGAGCGCCAGCCCTAACCTGCGCGATGGCCTCATTCAACGACTCGCGCGTTACCTCAATGAGCTGTAGCGCCTCCCCGGAGACTTCACCCACGGGCAGCGTCACCGCTGCGTCGCCGTGCATTCCGTCGACGATGGCGCCGACGTCGCACTTTACCAGGTCGCCTTCCTTCAGCACTCGCTTCCCCGGAATGCCGTGGACGATTTCCTCGTTCACCGACGTGCAGATCGTCGCCGGGAAGCCCAAGTAGCCCAAGAACGCCGGCTTGGCATCATGCCGTTGCAGCTCCTGCACGGCTACGTCGTCAAGGTCTTGCGTTGTCATCCCTGGCTCTACGGCGCGCGTGATAGCGGCGATCATCCTCGCCACCACTTGGCCCGCTTCCCGCATCGCCTCGAGCTCACGGGGCGACTTGATGGACGGACGCCGTGCCGCTTCCGGTGATTCCACAGGCTCACCTCTCCCGAAAGGCGCAAAATACCATTCTACCGATTTGGCGCGAATTTTGCACCTGCGGCGTTCCCGCCGCTAGGCCTCCAGCGCCTGCAGCACGTCTGTCGTCACAGCGTCGACGTCCTGCAAACCATTTACCTCGACAAGTTTGCCCCTGCCCTTGTAGTAATCGATCAGCGGGTAAGTCTGGGCGGAGAACACCTGCAGGCGGTTGCGAACCGCCTCCGGCATGTCGTCTTCCCGCTGGTAGAGTTCGCCGCCGCAAGACTCGCAGGCTGTGCCCACGGCCTCGGCGGTGTACGGTCGTGAGCAACCGCGGCAGATGTAGCGATTGCTCAGCCGCCGCACCAACTCGTCTTCGGGTACCACTACATGCAACACCTTGTCGATACCCTTGCCTCCCAGCGCTTCGTCCAACGCCTCCGCCTGCGGAGCTGTGCGCGGGAAACCGTCGAGCACTACGCCTGGACCCTCTGTTTCCTCCGACAGCTTGTCCAATACCATGCGGATTACCAGGTCGTCGGGCACCAAGTCGCCCCGGTCCATGTACGACTGCGCCAGTTGCCCCAACTCCGTCTTCTGCTGACGGTGTGTGCGCAGCAGATCGCCTGAGGACACGTGAGCCAGTCCCTTCTTGTCTGTCAGGATATCTGCCTGCGTGCCCTTTCCTGCGCCCGGCGCCCCTAGTAACACTAGAAGCATGGCGTCGACTCCCGGCTGAAGCCGAGCATGACCGTCATCTTATGAATCCCTCGTAGCGGCGCATCAGAAGCTGCGCCTCCAGTTGTCGCATAGTATCGAGGCCCACTCCCACAAGGATCAGAAGCGCGGTGCTACTCAGCCTCAGCGCCTGCACGTCAGTGAGCAGTGTCGCAAAGTACGGGATAATGGCCACGAAGCCCAGAAAGAGGGCTCCACCCCAGCTGACGCGGATGAGCGTACGTTGCAGGTACTCCTCCGTCGGCCGGCCGGGTCGGATACCCGGGATGAAGCCGCCCTGTTTCTGCAGATTCTCTGCCAGGTTCATTTGGGAGAAGGTGATCATGGTATAGAAGAGGGCGAAGATCACCACCAATACAAAGAGGATTACCCAGTAAATGAAACTGGTTCCGTCAAAGACACCGACCATGCCCTGGGCAAATCGCGAGACAAAGCTGGGATCGGACGGGTTGGCGAAGTAACTCGCCACGGTGCCCGGAAGAATGATGATGGCGAAGGCGAAGATGAGCGGGATCATGCCAGCTGAGTTGATTCGCAGCGGGATATACGACGTTCCTTGCGCACGTCTAACAGACCCTCCGCGGAACACCGTCCGCCCGTACTGCACAGGGATACGCCGTTGGGCTTCCGTAAACACCACGATGAGGTAGATGATCGCCAGTGTGATCACCGCGAGTGTGATGAGCCCCGTCGGGTCGACGCGGCTGATGAAACCTTGCTGTACAATTTGCGGCAACCCCGCAACGATGCCGGCAAAAATGATGATGGAGATACCATTGCCAATGCCCCGCTCCGTGATTTGCTCGCCGAGCCAGACTAGGAAGACGGTGCCCGCCGCCATCGAGATTACCATCGGGATGATGGCCGGGAACGCGCCGCCTGTAATGTCAACGCCTGCGAAGATTCCAGCCCGCTGCAGCAGGATGATCTGCCCATAACCCTGCGCCAGCGCGATAGGCACAGTGAAGTAGTGGGTCATCTGGTTGATCTTCTGACGCCCGTAGTCGCCCTCCTTGGAGAGTGCCTTCAGTTGCGGGATTACGGGCACCAACAACTGCATGATGATGGACGACGTAATGTAGGGATAGACACCCAATGCGGCTACGCTAAGGTTGCGCAGCGCACCGCCGCTGAACAGGTCCAGGAACCCGAGAATGTCACCGAACTGACCGCCGCTGAAAACAGCGGCCAAGGCGTCGCGGTCCACCCCCGGCACTGGCACGTGCGCCACAAATCTGAACACGACGAGCATGGCCAGGGTGAAGAGCAACTTCATCCGCAGGTCGGGGATCTTGAAAGCGTCTATGAGGGCCTGCAGCAGCTGGGGCCGCCCGGACGCAGGCCTAGCTGACGTCGCCTGCATTGTCCTTCTCCCGCTTCTTGCCCGGCAGTTGCTCCGCCGAGCCACCTGCTGCAACGAGTTGCTCGCGCGCCTGCGCCGAGAACCGGTGTGCTGTCACCGAGAGAGGCTTGGTGACCTCGCCCTTGGCCAGCACCTTGACCGGTTGCTTCAGGTTGCGCAGCAGGCCCACTTGCACCATGGCCTCTGGCGTAACCTGAGCGCCGCTCTCGAATCGCTCGTCCAGCGCGCCCAGATTCACTACGGCATAGTCCGTACGGAAGATGTTGGTGAAACCGCGTCGAGTTGGTAGCTTCAATACCAACGGCAGCTGACCGCCTTCAAACCCCGGACGCGGCCCGGGGCCGGAACGGGACCTCTGCCCCTTCATGCCTCTCCCTGAGTAATTGCCCTTGCTTCCGTTGCCGCGCCCCACGCGAGTACGCGACCGACGTGCGCCTTTGGGCGAGGGAATCTCGTGTTGCTTCACTGCCTGTCTCCTGCCTTAATCCTCTACTTCGTCAACCTGCACCATGTGGCGCACCTTGTGAAGCATGCCACGCACCACAGGGGTGTCCTCGCGTTCCACCGTCTGGTTGAGCCGGCGCAGACCAAGGGACCGGATGGTCGCCTGCTGGTTGCGTTCAAAGCCAATACCGCTCTTCTTCCACGTTATACGCAGCCGTGCCATTGAGCTCCCCTAACTCCCTTGCTGCTGTTGTTGCGCAGGCTGCGGCGTCCGCCGGGCCCGGCGTCGCTCGACCTCGACCTGCGGATCACGCAATGAGGCCAGCGCGTCCATCGTCGCCTTTGACAGGTTGATTGGGTTTGTGTTGCCCACGGCCTTGGTCAGGATGTCCTTGATGCCCGCCAAGTCCACCACCGCGCGCACCGTAGCGCCTGCCACGACCCCCGTGCCGTCCACCGCGGGCCTTAGCACCACCTGCGACGATCGATACTTCGTGACAATGTCGTGGGGGATAGTCGTCCCACGCAGGGGCACCTCAATGAGGTTGCGCCGAGCGATAGCCACGCCTTTGCGGACCGCGTCTGGCACAGCCGCTGCCTTTCCCAAGCCAATCCCGACTATGTTGCGGCCGTCGCCAACAGCAACCATGGCGTTGAAGCGCATATTCTTGCCACCAGCCGTCACCTTGGCGATTCGGCGGATCATCAGCACCCGCTCCGTCAGGTTACCGGCATGCTCCGGCGGCACACGAGGGGCCAGGTCGTAGGGAGTTAACTTTGGCATTAAAACTCCAACCCTCCTTCACGCGCCGCTTCCGCCAGCGCTTGAACGCGGCCGTGGTAGGCGTAACCGCCGCGATCGAACACAACTCTCGTCACGCCGGAGGCCTTGCTGCGGCTCGCCGCCACCGCGCCAACCAAGCGAGCAACCTCAGTCTTCGGTTTGCCCTGACACTCGGCCCTAAGCTCAGCGTCCATGTCGGACGCTGAGGCTAGGGTGTGGCCGACGCTGTCGTCAATGACTTGCACGGAGATATGCCGGCTGCTGCGGAAGACCGCCATGCGCGGACGCTCGGTCACACCTTGCACCTTCCTACGCACTCGGATATGGCGAACCACGCGTTTCGCGCGAGCCGTCTTGGCCTTCCCCTTGAACCGCAATGCCTGCAATCGTACTGCTTTAACCACAATATCTTCCTCGGGCCTAGCGTCCAGCGCTCTTGCCGGGCTTGAGCCGAACAATTTCGCCACTGTAGCGGATACCTTTGCCCTTATAGGCGTCAGGCTTGCGCACTGCGCGGATAGAGGCGGCGATCTGCCCCACCATCTGCTTATCACACCCTGCGACTGACAGTCGCGTTGGTCCCTCGACGGTCAAAGTGATCCCCTCTGGCGCCTCAATGTCCACCGGATGGCTGTAGCCGACTTGGAGGATAATGTTTGCCCCTGACTGCTGTACGCGGTAACCGGTGCCTACCAGTTCCAGGTTCTTCTGGAACCCCTCGGTCACACCGACCACCATGTTGTTCAATAACGCCCGCGTTAGCCCTTGAAGCGCCCGGACACGCTGATGGTCGGACGGACGGTCGATGATAATGACCCCGTCCTGCTGGTCAATGGTCACGTCTGGGTGGAACTGCTGTTGCAGGGTGCCTCGCGGGCCCTTCACCGTCACGTCGTTGGCCGACCCAAGGGTCACGTCAACGCCCCTCGGAACCACGATGGGCATGGACCCAATTCGAGCGACGATGCGCCGCTTTTCCTTCGTCTTCTCAACCATAGCACACCGTCCTCTACCAAACGTAGCAGAGGACTTCTCCTCCAATGCCCCGGTTCCTGGCCTCGTGCCCGGTCATCACCCCCTGTGACGTCGAGAGGATGGCGACGCCAAGCCCGCCGTACACGCGAGGAATCTCACCACGGCCCACGTAGACTCGCAGGCCCGGGCGACTCACACGCTTCAGCCCACGGATGGCTGTCTGAGCACGGCCTGTGTACAGCAGCCGCAGCCGTAGCATGCGCCACGGCCCGCTTCGAACGGTGTCCACATCACGGATGAATCCTTCATCCTTGAGGATGTCGGCGACCGCCTGCTTTGCTTTGGAAAGTGGGACAAGCACCGAGTCGTGCCGCGCCATGCCGGCGTTGCGCACCCGGGTCAGCATGTCCGCAATGGGGTCGGTTACTCCGCTCACGGGTCCTCCTACCAACTAGCCTTACGGACTCCGGGGATCTC
The DNA here is from genome assembly GCA_026713825.1 of Chloroflexota bacterium. NCBI lineage: Bacteria > Bacillati > Chloroflexota > Chloroflexota bacterium. The sequence goes on from JAPONS010000008.1 coordinate 64,929, forward strand.
GCCCCGAAGCGCCAGCGTGCGGAAGCAGATGCGGCAGAGGCCGAACTGGCGGATATACGCCCGCGGGCGCCCACACAACTGGCACCGATTTTGCTGCCGCGTGGAAAACTTTACCGGCAACCGCCACTTGGCTATCTTGCTGGTCTTGGCCAATTCTCCGCTCCTATCCTTCTCGTCCCGCGCCGCCCTACACCTCGACGGCCGTGCGCTCCTGCACCCGGGCGAAGGGCATCCCCATCAAGTCGAGGAGCCGCAGCGCCTCCTGGTCCGTCTTGGCAGTGGTGATAATGTTGACCTGCATTCCGCGAAGCCGGTCTATTTGGTTGTAGTCGATCTCTGGAAACACAATCTGCTCGCGCAAGCCAAGCGCGTAGTTCCCACGTCCATCGAAGGCCGATCGGGACACCCCGCGGAAGTCGCGGATACGGGGCAGCGCGGTGTTAAACAGCTTGTCGAGGAACGTGTACATCCGGTCGCCGCGCAGCGTGACCATGACACCAACTGCCTGGCCCTCACGCAGTTTGAAGCCCGCCACGGAGCGGCGCGCCTTCCGTGAGATGGGCCGTTGGCCCGTGATCGCCGCGATGTCTCCCATGGTGGCGTCCATGGCGCGCCCATTGGTCAAGGCCTCACCCAGTCCGACGTTGATGACAACTTTCTCGACCTTCGGAATCTCCATAGCGTTGGCGTAGGAAAACTCCTGCTGCATCTGCGGGGCCAGCTCCTCACGGTAGCGCGCCAGCAGCCTGGGCAGCACTCGGCCCTGCGCAGAGGGCTTCGCAGTGGCCTGCGTCTGGGCGCGGTTGCGCCCCCGGGCCCTGCCGCCTCCGCTGGAGGACTCTTGCGGTTCTTCTATTCGATCGGTTGGTTGCACTTCTTGCATAGCCGTACTTTCTTGCCATCGTTCAGAAACGTGAATCCCATCCGGGCGGCTGTGTTGCAAAGCGGACACACCACCTTGACGTTGGAGAGCGCTAGCGGCGCTTCCATGGTAATGATTCCTGCTTGGCTGATGCCGGGCTGGGCCCTGCGGTGGCGCTTCACCATGTTGAGGCCTTCCACATAGAGCTTACCCTCACTGGGGAAAACACGCTGCACAATACTCTGCTTGCCGCGGTCCTTGCCCTTTGTGACGACCACCGTGTCGCCCCTTCTGATCTTCTGCGCCATGACCTCTTCCTTCTCTCCCGCCTGGATACCCTAAAAGACTTCCGGCGCCAGGGAAACGATGCGCATGAACCCCTTCTCCCGCAGCTCGCGGGCCACCGGCCCGAAAATGCGCGTGCCTATGGGGTTCAGCGCGTCCGTCAGCATGACTGCCGCGTTCTCGTCAAAGCGGATGTGGGTGCCGTCGGGCCGACGTGTGTTCTTCACAACCCGGACAATGACGGCCTTGACGACCTTCCCCGCCCGCACCGCGTCGGGCGCGTTGGGGATGGCGTCCTTGATCGAGCACGTGATGATGTCGCCGAGCCCTGCGTAGCGTCTGCGGCTCGAACCGGGGATACCAATGCACATCACCTGCTTGGCCCCGGAGTTGTCCGCAACAGCCAACCGTGACATATGCTGAATCATGCGTCCTCCTTCCGGGGAGCTTCCCCGTCCTTTGAGGACGCCTCTTCCGTCTCAGTCACGGGCTCCTCCGCGGCTGCCTCAACTTCAGCGCTCTCAGGCTCAGATTCTGTGACTCCTGCCTCAGCTTCTATGTTTTCAGGCTCCACTTCCGCGACCTCAGCATCAATGCTTTCGGGCTCCGCGTCCGCGACCTCTGCCTCAGTCTCTGCAGTTGCACTCTCAGCTTCGACTGGTTCGTCTGCGTCCAGTTCGGCTACAGGTTCCTCGCTGGGTTCTTCACTCACCAATTCCTGCGCGTCCTCAGAACTGGGGCTTTCTGGCTGCTCGTCCAGGGCTTCATCGCGGATGGACTCTGGATCTTCGACCTCGTCTACCTCATCTGCTACGACGGGTGCGTCATCATCGACCTCGGCCTCAGCGGTCACGGCCTCGTCTTCGCCCTCCGCCTCGTGGGTGGCCACCACGGTCTCGACGTCAGCCGCGGGATCGGGCGATTTCTCAGTGTCGGCCACCGCAACCGGCGCCTCGATTACCTCAACGGCCTCTGCCATCACGGCCTCTGCCTCCGCGACTTCCTCCGGGCGCAGCATTTCATGTCGCTGTAGTACAGCCTGCAGGCGGAACCGCTTGGTCTTGGACACCGGGCGGCACTCGATCACCCGCACTAGGTCGCCGTACTGCGACTCGCCCAGCGGATCGTGGACGTAGAGCATTGTCTTGCGGCGCAGCGCCTTTCCGTACACGGCGTGGTGGCGCACGCGGTCTACGGCCACCACCAAGGTGTTCTGCATCTTGGCGCTGATTACCCGCCCGACGTAGCTTCTCCGATTCATTGCCATCTAGTGAATCCCCAACTCCCGCTCACGCATCACCGTCTTGATGCGCGCGATGGTCTTCTTGACTCGCTTCATCTCGCTCACGCTGGGCAACTGATGCGTCATCCACCGGAACCGAAGGTTCATCAGTTCCCGGTAGGACTCATCCAGCTCCTCTTGGAGATCGTCCGTGCTCTTCTCTCGAACTTCGTCTACGCGCATGGGCCTGCTCGATTCCTAGTTCACCGTATGGAGGAAGTAGTCCTCCCGGGTTACGATCTTGGTCTGCACCGGAAGCTTGGCCGCGGCCAGCCTCAGTCCTTCCTTCGCCTGCTCCTCAGACACGCCGGAAAGCTCGAAGAGCATCCGACCGCGTTTGGCGACGGCCACGTAGTGGTCGACGCCGCCCTTGCCCTTGCCCATCCGGGTCTCCAAAGGTTTCTTGGTCACGGGCTTGTCTGCAAATACACGAATCCACAGCTGGCCACCGCGGCGGAGATAGCGCACGACAGCGCGGCGCGCCGCCTCTATCTGTCGAGCCGTGAGCCAAGCTGTGTCTAAGGTCTTGAGGCCGTAGTCGCCAAAGTGCAGGGTTGCACCGGAGGTTGCCGCACCCTTACGGCGTCCCCGGTGCACCTTGCGGTACTTGAGCCGCTTAGGTTGCTGCATCGGGCTCTCCTTCTGCGGCGGCCTCCGCTCGGTCGATAACCTTCTGGTCTGCAGCCTCGTCCTCAGCTCGCATCGTTACTTCTATAGGGCCAAGGTCCTCAGCCGCCTCCTGCTCGCGCAACGGAACTATGTCGCCCTTGTAGACCCACACTTTTACTCCGATGCGGCCCATCGTCGTGCTTGCCTCGCTGATGGCGAAGTCGACGTCCGCGCGGATGGTGTGGAGGGGCACCCGCCCCATCATGACCTTCTCCCGTCGAGCGATGTCAGCGCCACCCAACCGTCCGCTCACGATGATCTTGACGCCCTGAACGCCCGCTTGCATGGATCGCGTCGCCGTCTGCTGCATGGCGCGGCGGTGCGCCACGCGGCGCTCGAGCTGCTCGGCGCAGCTGCGGGCCACCAGAGCAGCCACTGTTTCCGGCTGCCGGACCTCCTGCACGGAAATCCGGACACGCCGCTCCGTCAGGGCCTCCAGCGCCTGCCGCATCTCCTCCACCCGCTGACCCTGGCGGCCAATGACGATGCCGGGACGGGCGGTCCAGATGACTACTGAAACGTCCTGGGGCCCCCGCTCAATCTCCACCTGCGGGATGCCGGCCTCCGGGTAGCGGGTCAGGATCGCGTTGCGCAGCCGCAGGTCTTCCTGCAGCGTGTTGCGATAGTCCTGCTTTTTGGCGGCGAACCACCGGCTGTCCCAGTCCTTGATTATGCCGAGACGGAAACCAATAGGGTGCGTCTTATGTCCCACAGCCTAACTCCCCCGGTCCACGACAACGGTGATGTGGCAGGACCTTCGTTTGATGGGACTAATGCGCCCTCGGGACTGCGGCCGGTAGCGGCGCAGCCGGGGGGCGTCGTCCGCGTAGGCCGCCACCACCTTCAGCGTTTCCGGAATCATGAATCTGTTGTTCTCCGCGTTTGCCACGGCGGACCGGATTACCTTCGACACCGCGACGGCAGTAGGGCTGGGCACGTACTGGAGCGCGGCCAACGCCTGGTAGACCGGTTTACCTCGCACCATGCCCAACACTCGCCGCACCTTCTGCGGCGACATGCCGAAGTTCCTGTGTGTTGCCTGTACCGCCACGGATCCTCCCCCTAGCCCCGCGGCCTGGTGGTCCGCTCGCTGCGGCCCGCATGGCCTCTGAATGTCCTAGTGGGCGCGAACTCGCCAAGACGGTGCCCTACCATGTTCTCCGTCATATATACCGGCACGTGCCGGCGCCCGTCGTGTACAGCGATGGTGAGGCCCACCATGTCCGGCATGATCATGGAAGCCCTTGACCATGTGCGGATGACCACCTTCTCTTGTGTTCGCTGGGCCGCGTCCACCTTCCGTTGTAGCTTGGGGTGGACGTAAGGCCCCTTCTTAACGGACCTGCCCATAACCTATCCTTCTTCGTCGCACGATAAACCGGCTGGTTTCCTTGTTGCGGCGTGTCTTCACACCCAGGGCTGGCTTGCCCCACTTGGTCTTGGCATATCGCAATCCGATGGGGTTACGGCCCTCACCGCCGCCGTGGGGATGGTCGCGCGGGTTCATCACCTTGCCGCGCACCTCGGGCCGCTTGCCCAGCCACCGGTTGCGCCCGGCCTTCCCAATCGACGTTGCGGCGTGCTCCGAATTGCCCACCTGCCCGATCGTCGCGTAGTTCTCGCTCAGTACGCGCCGGATCTCGCCGGAGGGGAGCCGGAGCTGCGTGTAACGCTCCTCGCGAGCCATCACCTGGGCACTGCCTCCAGCGCTGCGCACCATCTGTGCGCCTCGCCCGGGCTGCAGTTCAATATTGTGGACGACCGTACCCAGCGGCATGGACCTCAGGGACATCGCATTGCCGGCACGGATTTCGGCGTTTGACCCCGACATGATGGGGTCTCCCACCTTCACACCCACCGGCCACAAAATGTAGCGCTTGTCGCCATCGCGGTAGTGGATGAGCGCAATGCGCGCCGAGCGGTTCGGATCGTACTCGATGCTGTGCACCACGCCGGGGACGCCCGCCTTGTCGCGCCGTTTGAAGTCGATGACGCGGTACATGCGCTTGTGGCCACCGCCGCGGTGGCGAACCGTGAGACGCCCCTGCCGGTTTCGGCCGCCGTGCTTTCGCAAAGGCCGCAGCAGCGAGCGCTCCGGCTTGCTCTTCGTAATCTCGCTAAAGTCGGGCCGCACCAGCTGGCGCATGCCCGGCGTGATCGGCTTGAATTGCTTGAGACCCATGCCTACACGCCCTCAAACACTGTGATGCGATCGCCCTGCCGCAGCGTCACGATGGCCTTCTTCTTGTCCGGCCCCTTGCTCATACGTGGGCCGAACCGCTTCATCTTGCCCGGCAGGCGCACCACAGTCACCTTCTCGACCTTCACTCCAAATAACGTCTCCACCGCCTGCTTGACGATGGTCTTGTTGGCGTGGAGTGCCACTCGGAAGGTGTATTTGTTCTCGTCTTGCAGACGTGTGCTCTTTTCCGTAACCACGGGGCCGATGAGCACACCCGTCAACTGTGCCATGGTCATGACGACTGCTCCTCACCGGTCTCTCCCAGACCGACGTCTGCCTCTCCCTCGGCGTTCGCTGACAGCGCAGGACGCCGAGACGTCTCCTGCGCCCACAGCTCCTCAATTCGCCGTACGGCCGCCACGCTGAGAACCAAGTGGGTGAAGTTCAGGAGGTCCACCGTGTTGAGCGTCGAGGCCGGGACGGACTTCACACGCTTCAAGTTGTGGCAGGCTTGCCAAAGCCCCTTCTGGGAAACGGCCTCGTTCACCACCAAGCACTTCGAGGAAATCTCCAGTCCCTGCAGCGCCTGCAACACCTGGCGGGTCTTGGGCTCGGGCAGGCGGAAATCCTCAACCACTGTCACTTCGCCGTCACGCACCTTCTGCGACAACAGTGACCGGATGGCGAGTCGCCGCATCTTCTTGGGCGTTCGCTGCGTGTAGTCCCTTGGCTTGGGCCCGAAGGTAACACCGCCGTGCCGCCACTGTGGAGACCGGGTGCTGCCATGCCTGGCGCGCCCCGTGCCCTTCTGCCGCCAAGGCTTGCGGCCGCCGCCGCTGACCTCGGCACGGGTCTTGGTGCTGTGGGTGCCTGCTCGCTTGTTGGCAAGCTGCCCCACCATCACCTGGTGTATTACTGCCGTGTTTAGGGGCGTGTCGAAGACAGTATCGCTCACTTCAATGCTGCCGACCGTCGCGCCCTGCATGTTCTTCAGTGGTAGTTCCATACCTGCTATCCAGCCTTGTTCGTTCGTCGCAGGATCACGAGGCCCTGCGACGGCCCGGGGATTGCTCCCCTTACAAACACAAGATTGCGCTCAGCATCCACCTTAACTATCTCCAAGTTGCGCACCGTGACGCGCTCGGCGCCGTAGTGGCCGGCCATCTTGGTCCCCTTCCAAATTCGGCCGGGGTACGTACCGGAGCCAATGGATCCCGGCGCGCGGTGGCGGTCTGACTGACCGTGCGTCTTGGGTCCACCCCCGAAGTTATGACGCTTCACGCCACCGGTGAAACCGCGGCCCTTAGATTTCCCGATGGCGTCAACGTACTCGCCCTCGGTGAAGATCTCTGCGCCGACGGGGTCGCCTACCTCAATGCCTGTCAGGTCGCTGGCCGGCACCTCGCGCAGATGTCGGTAGAGACGACCGGCTCTGCGCAGATGGCCTCGTTCAGGGCTCCGAAGGTTCCGGACTTCGTGAAAGCCCAGCTGCACGGCGGTGTATTCATCCTTCTCCGGCACCCGGATCTGCGTGATGGTGCATGGGCCGGCCTGCACGGCCGTCACGCCCACCAACCTTCCGTCTTCACGGAAGATCTGGGTCATGCCGATCTTCTTGCCCAAGATGCCGTCTACCGCCATGTTCTCCTATGCCCCTCAGTAGAAAACGGAGCCAGCGAATGGCTCCGTTATTCGGGTTACTCTGCGAGCTATGTCTTGATAGTGATGTCGACGCCGGCTGCAACGTTCAGCCGGGAGAGCGCTTCCAAGGTGCGGCCCGTAGACTCCAGGATGTCCACCAGCCGCTTGTGAGTCCGAAGCTCAAAGTGCTCCCGCGAGTCTTTATCGATATGCGGTGATCGAATGACGCAGAAGCGCTGCTTGTGCGTCGGCAGCGGAACAGGCCCGGCAACGACTGCACCCGTGCGCTCCGCAGTCTCCACGATCTGCTGTGCGGACAGGTCCAGCGCCCGATGGTCAAACGCCTTCAGGATGATGCGAATTTTCTGGCCGGGCATGGCAAAAACCTACCTTACACCACGTTAGACACGGACAAGCATCTGCTGCGCCACGGAATCCGGCACCTCTTCGTAGTGGTGGAACTCCATGGAATGACTCGCTCTGCCCTGAGTAAGCGACCGGACGGTTGTGGCGTACCCGAACATCTCGGCCAGGGGAACCAGCGCGCGAATGGTCTGGACATCCCCAACACCTTCGATGTTCTGCACCCGCGCCCGCTTCCCGGAAAGGTCTCCAAGGACCTCGCCCAGAAACTCACCCGGGGTGACGACTTCCGTCTGAATGTATGGCTCCATGAGGACGGGCTTTGCTTTCCGCAAGCCCTCCTTCACAGCCATAGAACCAGCAATCTTAAAAGCGATCTCGGAGGAATCGACGGGGTGATAACTGCCGTCTACCAAGGAGACCTTGATATCCACCACAGGATAGCCCGCTATCGCTCCGCTGTCCAGTGCTTCCTGTACACCCGCACGCACAGGGTTTATGTACTCCCTCGGCACGACGCCACCAACGATCTTGTCCTCGAAGACAAAACCGCCGCCGCTCTCCAACGGCTCGATCTCCAGCCACACGTGGCCGAATTGGCCGTGGCCACCAGTCTGACGCACGAAGCGGCCTTCGACACGTACATGCTGCCTGATGGCCTCGCGGTAGGACACTCGCGGACGGCCCACCTGCGCCTGAACGTTGAATTCGCGACGCAGCCGGTCGACTAGCACGTCCAAGTGAAGCTCACCCATGCCGGAGATGATGGTCTGTCCACTCTCCTTGTCGTAACGCACCACAAATGTGGGGTCCTCGTCCGCCAGCTTGCGGAGGGACTCCTCCAATCGCTCTTGGTCTGCCTGCGTCCGCGGCTCCACGGATACAGAGATGACCGGGTCCGGGAAGCTCGGGGGCTCCAGCACCACCGGCGCACTGCCGTCGCAGACAGTCTCGCCGGTAAAGGTGTTCTTCAGGCCCACCACCGCGCCAATCTGCCCAGCGTTCAGCGCGGGTACGTCCTCACGGTGGTTCGCGTGCATGAGTACAAGGCGTGCGATGCGCTCATCCGTCTCCTTGGACGCGTTGTAGACATAGGAGCCAGCCTTGAGCTGCCCCGAGTACACCCGCACGAAAACCAAGCGCCCGATGTACGGGTCCGCAGCGACCTTGAAGGCCAGCGCAGCCAGCGATTCCGACGGGTCCGTAGCCCGAATGATGGGCTCCTGAGTGCGCGGGTCCATGCCCTCTACCGACGGCACGTCCAACGGGGAAGGCAGATAGTCGATGACCGCGTCTAGTAGCGGGTGAATGCCTCGATTTCGGAGCGCTGTGCCGCAGAGGACTGGAACGAGGATGTTGCTCAAGGTGGCCCTGCGAAGCGCGGCGACCAATTCGTCCTCCGAGAAGTCCTCGCCTTCAAGGTACTTCTCTAGGAGTGCGTCGTCGGTCTCTGCCACACGCTCCATCAACAGGTCACGATATTTGGCGGCCTCGTCCTGCAATTCGGCGGGAATGGGCGCCTCTGTAGGCGCGCCAACCTCGTCACTATAGAGCAGCGCCTTCTGCCGCACCAAGTCGACCATTCCTCGGAAGGTGTTCTCCGCACCAATTGGCAACTGCACGGGAACCGGGCGAGCCGAGAGCCGATCACGGATCATGTCGACAGTTCGGGCAAAGTCAGCGCCCGGACGGTCCATCTTGTTCACAAGGCAGATACGAGGCACCTCGTACTTGTTGGCCTGTCGCCACACAGTCTCGGACTGCGGCTGCACGCCAGCCACCGCGTCGAAGATGACGACGCCGCCGTCGAGCACTCGCAGACTCCGCTCTACTTCTGCGGTGAAGTCCACGTGGCCGGGGGTGTCGATGATATTGACGTCGTGTCCGTTCCACTCGCAGGCCGTGGCGGCCGCGGTGATGGTTATGCCGCGCTCGCGCTCCTGCGGCATCCAGTCCATGACGGTATTGCCGTCGTCGACGTTGCCGAGCCGGTGGGTCCGGCCCGCGAAAAAGAGCACACGTTCAGTGACCGTCGTCTTGCCAGCGTCGATATGCGCAATGAATCCTATGTTGCGAATGCGATCCAAGGGGCCCTTTCCCGGCGCGCGGTTGCGCCGTCTCCGATACTGCGAAGTTACGCGATCATCACCACCGGTAGTGTACGAAGGCGCGGTTGGCCTCCGCCATGCGGTGCAGGTCCTCGCGCCGCTTTACTGCAGCCCCGTCGCCCCGTGAAGCGTCCAAGAACTCCTGGGCCAGCTTCTGGTGCATGGGACGGCCCTTGCGGCCACGAGCGCTGTTGATGATCCACCGCATTGCCAGTGCGCTTCCTCTCCGTGCTGGCACCTCAATGGGGATCTGATAGGTGGCGCCACCGACACGGCGGGCCTTGACCTGCAATAGTGGCGTCGCGTTGCGCAACGCCTCCTGGAAGATTTCCAGCGGCGGTCGATGCGCCTGTTGTTCCACAATTTCCATGGCGGAGTAGACGATACGCTGTGCAACCGTCTTCTTGCCCTTAAGCATTATGCGATTGATGAACCGCGCCAACTCGACGTTGTCGTATTGCGGGTCCGGCGGGACCGTTCGTTGCTCTGCTTTACGCCTTCGCATGAGTCGTGTCCGTCTCTCTCGGCCGTTCTATTGCGGGCTATGACGCCCGCGGCGCCCGCGCGCCGTACTTGCTGCGCCCCTGACGCCTACCGTTCACCCCGCCTGTGTCGAGCACCCCTCGGACGATGTGGTATCGCACACCAGGCAGGTCTCGGACACGGCCACCCCGCACCAGCACCACCGAGTGCTCCTGCAGGTTGTGCCCTTCGCCAGGAATGTACGCCGTTACTTCAAACCCGTTGGTCAACCGCACCCTCGCAACCTTGCGCAGCGCAGAGTTTGGCTTCTTTGGCGTCACCGTGCGGACCTGAACGCAAACACCTCGTCGCTGGGGAGAACCCACGTTGTTCCAAACGACGCGATTCTTCAACGCGTTCTGGCGCCAATGCATCGCAGGAGCCCGGCTCTTGGTCCGGACCTTTGTCCTGCCATTCTTGATCAACTGATTGATTGTGGGCACTGCAATGCTCCAAGTCCACAAAATATCCGTCGCCATTTAAGCGCAAAGTTGTATTGTAGGGAGTTCGTAGGGGACTGTCAACCTTCGACGAAGGCGGCGTCCGGAGGCACGTCCGCACCGCGAAATGCTCGGTCGCACCCCCTAGCCGCTTGCCGGAACCCCGCCCATTTCGCAGGACCGGCAATTGCGACCAGTGAAGGGAGGCTCCCCATACCTGACGCTGCGCCGCCGATCGCTGCGATATTGATGGCGCCGGACAATTTGGATGCGATGTCAGTGGAACACAGGAATTTGACCACAGGATAAAGTCAATGATCTCCGCGACAAATATGCGTATCCGATCAGTCTTCCTTGGCATCGTTGCATTGCCATGCTCGATCACGCCGACCCTCCGTTTGGTGGGTTGAGTGCGATAGCAGGCTCTAAATTCGCCTCGCCCTCATTCCCAACATAAGCGCCGCGTCTTAATGTTTGCCGACACAGCATGCCTAATTCCCTTCAGCGCCAACCTAAGGGCTCACCCGTGCACCCGTTTGACCTTTGACACGTACGCTCGCACAATGAAGCGAGTCTGCCGTGCGGGATTCACCCGGACTGCAGCTTGGAGAGCGGAGGCGTACTGTGGTCGACCCTAGCACCATGTACCCGGCCTTCTCGGAGGCTCCCCCGGAATTGGGTCAGTGGTCCCAGGAGCGGCTCCACTCTGTTGCCAGCGACCTCTTCTCCGACGCACCGCTCGTCGTCGTGTCCAACCGCGAGCCGTACGTTCACTCCCCCGACCCTGATAAGCCCGACGGTCTGACGTGGCGCCGCCCCGCCGGCGGACTCGTTTCCGCCCTCGATCCGGTGCTCCGGGCAGTCGAGGGCGGTCTTTGGGTTGCTCAGGGCACAGGCGAGGCCGACCGCCTTGCAGCTGACACGTCCGGTCGCGTCTCTGTGCCGCCGGACCATCCCTCGTACACGTTGAAGCGCGTCTGGCTCCAGCCCTCCGAGGTCGCTGGCTACTACGAGGGTATCTCCAATCAAGGATTGTGGCCCCTCTGCCACGTCGTGTTCCTTCGGCCCCGCTTCACCCTCCGAGATTGGCAGCAGTACCAGAAGGTGAACCGCCGCTTTGCTGAGGCGGTTCTGGAGGAAGTGGGCGACGGCCCCGCATACGTTTGGGTTCAGGACTACCATCTCTGCCTCGTGCCCAAATACCTTCGCGAGGCACGCCCGGACTTGACCACTGGCATCTTCTGGCACATCCCGTGGCCCAACCCGGAGATCTTCCGCACCTGCCCGTTTGGCGCAGAGCTGCTGGAAGGCCTCCTTTCAGCGGACATTATCGGCTTCCATATTCGCTATCACGGAGCCAACTTTCTGGCGACGGTGGAGCAGACGCTGGAGGCCCGCCACGACCGCGAGCGCTGGGAGATCATCCGCGGCGGTCACACCACCCGCGTCGTCGACATCCCTATCAGCGTCGACTTCGACGAAGAGGAGGCGACTGCGCAGTCGCCACAGACCGGGCAATGGATGGACGAGTTCCGGAGCCTCTTCGACCTGGACCGCTTTGAGCATGTGCTGCTCGGGCTGGACCGCTTTGACTACACCAAGGGGATCCCGGAGCGGCTGATGGCCGTCGACCTGCTGCTACAGGAGCACCCGGAGTACAAGGGAAAGCTCATCTTTCTACAGGTTGGCGAGGTCAGCCGCATCCAGATCGCCCACTACCAGGCGCTGAACACCGAGGTGGAGAAGCTCGCCCAAGAGATCAACGACCGCCACCGCACCTCTGACTGGCAGCCGGTCGTCCTGTGGCGCAACCCGGTTGACCGGCCTGACCTGATGGCTCTCTTCCGGCTGGCCGACGTCTGCGTGGTCAGCTCCCTCCATGACGGCATGAACCTCGTGGCGAAGGAGTACGTTGCCAGCCGCTTCGACGAGAGCGGCGTGCTGGTGCTGAGCCGCTTCACGGGCGCTGCTCGCGAGCTGCCGGAGGCGCTGCTCATCAATCCCTACGACATCCGCGACATGGCCCAAAGGCTCCATGAGGCGCTCCAGATGCCCGACCACCAGAAGCGGGAGCGGATGCGGCGCATGCGGAGCACCGTACGGCGCAACAACATCTACGCCTGGGCCGGGCGCTTCCTCCGCGAGATGGTCCTGGGCGGCGTCTAGTGCATGCTATGCCTCCTCTTCGCGACCACATGGACCTCGTCTACCAGGGCATCGCCACCAGGGGGCAGATCCTGGTGGCGCTCGACTTTGACGGCACGCTTTCAGACATCGTGGCGCGGCCCGAGGATGCGTTCATTACCGAGGAGCGGCGAGAACTCCTCCGCGAGCTGAACAGCCGGCCCAGATTTGCCGTTGCGGTCATCAGCGGGCGCAGGGTTGATGACTTGCGAGAGCGCGTCGGGTTGAGCGACATCGCCTACGCAGGGCACCACGGGCTAGAAATTGCCGGTCCGGGGTTTCAGCATGTGCCCCCGGAGGCAGAGGCCTTTCGCGACACCGCGGCTCGGCTGGGGGAGGCGCTGGAAGCCTTGATCGGCGGGATACCCGGCGTGATCTTCGAGCACAATGGGCTGTCGCTGAGCGTCCACTACCGGCTGGTGGCCGGCGAGCAGCGGGAGCCGGTGCAACGGGCCATCCGAGAGGTTGTCAACCCAGTAGCCAGCGCCGGACAGGCGCGCATTATCCCGGGCAAGGAGGTAGTGAACCTGCTGCCTCCGCTGGTCTGGCACAAGGGCTCGGCGCTGCGATGGCTGATTGAGTTGCTGGACTCAATTCCCCACCGCGTGGGCGGGATCTTCCCCATCTACATCGGCGACGACGTAACTGACGAGGACGCCTTTCCCGTGGCGCGGGAGACAGGCATCGCGGCGCGGGTCGGTCCGCCGGCGGAGGATACGGCCGCGGAATACACGCTCGCCGACACTGCCGAGGTGGAGGCGACGATGCGGGCGATGGTGGACTACTCCAAGTCGCTGGGCATCGGATAGCGCCGGAGTCCACTTCGCTCGCTAGACCCCCATTGCTCGACGGGCTAGACTGAAAATACACACCCTCCCATGCCCGGTGGTGCAGCGGTAGCACAGGGGACTTTGGATCCCCTGACCCTGGTTCGAATCCAGGCCGGGCAGCCACACCAGACGAATACCAGAACCTTCATGCTGCGCTTCCAAATTGACGCCTAGTGCGGCAAACACACGTCATAATTTGCCTATGTCTTCGCTCCGGCTAGAGTCACTCGTCCATGGGATTGGATTTGTGAGTGAGATGGGGTAAACTCGTTAACTCCATAGGCGGTATGAATCCGGGTCAAATTCCTGGTAACGCTGGTCCCAGTGTGCTCTAGGGACGATCCACCTCTCTTTACACCACTGTGACAAATCGTCAGATGATTGATCAAACCAGACTGGTTGAGTTTCTTCTCCACGCAATACCTGCTTAGCGTTTTCCGCTATTGGTACGATGAAGATCTCGCGCTGGACACCGTGATAGACCCATTCACTGGGTAGGCCCAGCCTAGGTAGAGACTTCTTCACGATTTCTCGTCGGTTTCGAAAGCCGTTCCCCCAAAGGCTATGTTTTGCAGTTGCATCACAGTGTCGAGCCGCAAAATCAGACAGTGCTGTATAAAGGCCATTCGCAAAATGGAATTCCCCCGAACCTTGCGTGTAACCGACGCTCTGAAAGACATTCCTTCCTCGAAATCGCAATCGGTTGTAGATAGAGGATCGACCCAACGCAGAAGTAGTTGTAATCGCGACCAGTTGGCTAGCCAACGGCCGCTTGCGAATGCGGGAAGTACGACCGGAGTACTTCTCATGGAAGGCCTCTCGAACTTGATTACTGCCGACCAGCATTGCCACCAGTTTCCCGCAGAGGATATAAGAGTATGGAGGTACTGCACCTAACACAAAGGCGTCCATGATTTGGTGGAGTCTTTCTCGTCGGTCCTCCCTAGTCCACCCTATCCAGCGGTCTCGGTATCTGAGATCAAATACTGGATCCCCTAACCCTAGAGCTCCAATGAGTTTCCCATTGAAATCATCAACAACCAAAAAGCGTAGTCTCCGGCCATAACCCGAGGAAACTGGAATACTCCAATGCAACGTTACGTAGCGAAACAACAGCTCATCTCTAGATCCGGGCTTTACCTCAACCAGTGTCGGGTGGATGCGCTCTGGCACTACTTCCCTACCTGAGGCAATCATCTCTTGGAGTTCGTCCTGGTATTTGATTAGCGCTGGTCTACTTGCTTCCAATTTATGGGCAACTGCTGTCCGATGGAGTCTCCGGTAGCCTTCCTTATTCAGATCGTCGGGCGGCAGAAGATGGATACCCGATACTCGAAAACCTTGCTCTTTCAGTGAACGCAGGATCGTCCGCTTCAACTCTCTAGTTCTCATACCGCTGCCTCAATCGTGCTGCTCATAGACACTAATCATCTACAACCAACATGCCGACTCTCGTTAGCCGCTCCCGAAGCTTCGGCAATGACCCGAAATCAATAGACCACATTTCGCGACATCCGCCCGAATACTGGGCTGCATTATATTCTTTCGGGACAGCAAAGACTATACGAACATCCGGGTGGAGGTAAGAAAACAGCGAACTTCCCAATGCTTGCATCTTTGATCCAAGAGGAGATAGAGTCAGCTTATACGTACCCGCCAATTGATTGTATATCGAATCTAGTTCCTTCAGTGTTTCCTGATAATGAAATGTACTAACTTCGTGCTGCACATCCTCACTAGTTAGGCCGTTTATCTCCTTCAAAGCACTGATTCTCCAGTCGTTCCCCCCTAGGTGGGGAATGCCGACTAGCCAAATGATTTGCTCGCCTCGTGTGCCGATTAATGCGGGATCCACGTAGTCAATTACCGCTTGGCTGCGCTCCGGCTTAAAGGTGGGGAAGAGGATTATTGCGTCGGGTAGCGGATCAAAGTGTTGTCCGGGAATCTCTCTACTAGGCCTTACATCGCTCACCCCCCGTGCTAGCCCCAAGAGGGATTCTTCACGCCAATTGGCTGGCTGGGCCTCATATTCCTCCCTAGTAGGGTGGTAAGTGGCCGCCTCCGAATACAACACTCGAAGATCAGCATCTGTCTCGCACAATAGAGCCATTGTTGTTACCACAATCCGATTTGCAGCGACACTGCAATCAAAAGTGATTTTGGGTCCTGTTCCAGCACCGTTCCCTGAGAGCGACTCTAGTAGCCGACGCATTTCATTCGGGAAGTCAGGATCCTTCAATGGTAACGCTTGAACGCTATTTGCCATTGTGTGTAAGCATTTCGTGAGCTCTCGGCGATTAACATCGTTGTCTACTGCGTTGGTGTCGTACTCAAAGAAAAATGCTCTCTCACTTCTGTACCCGCTTTCAGCAAGTAGCTGTGGTAAAGCCAAGCATCGAGGCTCGAATCCGAGCGCGCAAAGGAAAAGGTCATCAGGTACGCTGGAAACCACGGAGCGTGGGTCAAAAATCGCTAGTTCAGGCAATTCCCCAATGATTTCACTGAGTTCCACCCGGCGCACATGAGCCATAGAGTCACTCTTCCTCACCTAGGCCATCGATTCCCATCATTCGAATCTGTACCCCATCAGATCCTTCCTTTGGCCATTTATCCAATTCCAATTGGCAGGCCTCTGAAGGGTTCGTCAGGAAGAACCGGAACCATTCTGAGTCTTCCTTGATTGCAGTGTTCTTGGCCAGGGAGGCACCAAATGCCGGCAAATAGACCCGCCTCAACTGAGAGCGGAATGTCGTAACGTTCCCGTGACGAGACAGACCCGGCTCCATATCGATGAAAATCGCTCGCCTTACGAGCTCCTTCCAAATGCTCTGCTGGTGCCCCGATAATTGTACAACTATATGTCCTTCGAGCTGGTCGATTTCAATCCTGGGGCATTCTGACGGGACCGTCGTGTCGCCCTTCTTCTGCTCGCGTCCTTGTTCAAGTATGGCCCTCACCAACTTACCGAAACTTGCGACAATGCCATACATCTCGGGACCATAGGGGAAGTATATGTTGACCGCCTCAAGCAGTTCGCGCGAAACACTGCGAATTGACCGGCTTTGGATCGTCTTCGAGATTCGTGTCGTAGTGTCCTTATTCACTCCCGCACTTTCGAACATCCGCCTGTAGATGAACAAGAGTGTCGAAACATCCCCTGAACAAACAGCAGCAACGCAATCGAGTCCATGATATTGATCCAGCTGCCGTCCTGGCTGCCTATTGACGAGTGCCTTGGCCAAAGTTCCCTCCGCCCACGAGGAATCTCCTATTAGACTCTCCGCGGTCCCAACGTAGCCAGCCTGCTTAAGGCGATTGTTCAAAAGCTCTACCGCAAATGAATATCCTAGCCGGGTCTTCCTAGCATCATCGAGCGCTAAATACTCTCGGCCACAGTCTATCTCCACCATGTCGCGTGCCAAGTCCGCAGAAGCCCCCGAGGGATCCGTGAGTTCGGCGCCGTGCTTTTCTGACGAGAGTTTGAAGATGTGAGAGGCACGACGCTCCCAAATGACCCGGTTCAGCACATGTTGCACCGGAGCCGGCAAGCGATGAGTAGAATAGTCGTCAATTAGGAAGGCTATCCTCTTCTCCTCGAACCGCGGCATGAGCTTGCAGATGAAACTGCTCAAGTCTCCAAGGAATGTGGCCGGCAAAGTTGACGGAATCGATTGTCCCTTGATCATGTGAGAGTGGGAGTTGAACATCTCTCTCTCGATTGTCTCGAGGGTCTGCTTCGTTAGTCCCACTCCCTGGATGCGAAAAGGCGAGTCCGTCTCAAGGTGCCTATAAATGAACTCCTGAAGTTCCCTTTCTTGCGAAGCTCCGTATCCCCAATAATTCGTTTGCTCCTCTTGCCCAACCATTGAATCTAGCGTGCCGACAACCTGGCGAGTTAGCAGCAGATTGAAATAATGGACGATTTCCTTGCTGTACGCTTGGGCCATGTCAGGCGTCGTAATCCAGTCAAAGCGGTTCTGTAGATCGGTAGCACATGACACATAGAACCCAGCCAAATTGAAGTCATCAAAATTCGCGACAGCATCGTGGAGATGTGCCTTGAGGCTCATCCACCGGAAAATCGTTGATTTGCCGCAACCCCTTGGTCCTGTAAGGAGACATGGATCTGGACTAACTACTTTTTCCAGCCAAGGACAAGACTTTGCAAACATCTCAACCAACAATCGATCATCAGCAATATGCTCGGCTGACAGGAATTCGAAGGGGGCTCTCAACTGGTGTGCCGAGTTCGCCATAGCTGAGTTTGAACGGGTCATCGCCAAATGAAACTGATGTTTTATCTGCGCCGGGTCCCGCAGACTTACGGAAGGATCTTCATCCAGCATGCTTGCAAAGAGCTTCTCCACTTCCAAAATGAACATTCGCTCTCTGACAGGCATACTACGCCTGGAATGGATTGCATTGCAGATGGCTACTAAATGATCCACAAAATGTCTATGGTCGTCTTTTGGTTTGGAAAGTGGTTGGTCGGCCGGCTTGAGGCTCCCAGTGTCGATGATCTTGACCTTATAGCCTCCAGCGATTTCACCGGGCGGAGGCGAAGCAATCATCACATTTCGAGCGTGTAGGTCATCATGCCTAAGTTTATTCGCCTGAAGCGCTGACAAAGCCAAAGTGAGAGCATCTACATACGTGACAAAGAAGGACGATGAGATTTCAGGGTCAGCACTACGAAGGTACTCTTCGAGGGTGAAGCCGTCTATCCACTCTTCTACAAATCCTACAAACTCTCCGGAACTTCCTGGCACCTCAATCTGAACCAAACCAGCGTCTATGAGCCGAGCAAACGACTCATATTGTTCAAGAGGTGCAGTACGCCTTACCTCTTCAAGGAAAGACCTATCTTGATAGTCCTCAAAGATTGCCAGCTTGAGAGCACGAGGTCGGCCAAACTTGTCAACTGCCTTCCAAACGACACTCTTGTATCCCGACGCAATCGGATCGCTAAGGGTGTAATACTCCTTGCCGACAAGAATCCCAGTAGGCATCTTGGACGGACTCAAGAGGAAGGCACGCACTTCCTCAGATATTTCAATGCGGTTCAGCATCCAGTACTCTCCTTGCGGGCAAATGTCGGCCAATTGAACATCTTCACCTTAGTTGGTCACTAGTGTTCCGGCCGAAGCCCAACCCACAATCGCAACTCCTAGGCAGATCCATGAATTAACCAGTCCATGGTCCTATACAAGAGCCACGCGAGCTAGCGGAAGGATGCTATATTGGGAGAGTCAAGCATTCAATTCAAAGGGAGACCTCTCCCCTGTTGCCCCAGTGCGGACTCGTTTGGACACTATGCCGAACGCAGAATCTTGACCTAGTCGATGGACTGGGGTTTATTATCGCTACGGCGCTTACGCTATAGCAAGAGCCTCAAGGTCACAATTGATGTCAATACGCAAAAGCCCACAGTCCGTTGAAGTTCAATGGTTCCGCGAAGAGTCGGCTTCAGCCAAATCAGCCTGCCGCTGCCCACGCCTCCGACAGCACTTCCGCTTGCTCCAGCACCGTCTGCGTTGCCTTCTCCTGCTTGTCAGGCGGGTAACCGTGCCTGCGAAGGATGCGGCGGACGAGGACCCGCAGTTGGGCCCGCACGGTCTCGCGCACCGTCCAGTCGATGGTGACGTTGCGGCGCACGGTGTCGACGAGTTCCCGAGCGATGTCACGGAGGGTGTCGTCGCCGAGGACCTGGACAGCGCTGTCATTGGTCTCCAGGGCGTCGTAGAAGGCAAGTTCGTCTTCCGAGAGGCCAAGTCGCTCACCGCGAGCGTTGGCCTCTCGCATTTCGCGTGCTAGTTGGATGAGTTCCTCGATTACCTGCGCCGCTTCGATCGCGCGGTTCTGGTAGCGTCGAAGCGACTGCTCCAGCATTTCAGCGAAGGAGCGGGCCTGCACGACGTTCTGGCGTCGGCGAGCGGCCACCTCGCCTCGAAGGAGCTTTTGTAGCAACTCCACCGCCAGGTTGCGATGGGGCATGCCCTGAACCTCGGCGAGGAATTCCTCTGAGAGAACTGAAATGTCGGGCTTGTCCAGCCCCGCCGCTGCGAAGATGTCCACTACGCCCTCAGACGCCACGGCACGCGAGATGATCTGTCGCACTGCCAGTTCCAATTCGTCTTCGGGCTTTGCCAGAGCTTCTGCGCGCTTGGTGAGGGCGGTACGCACTGCCTGGAAGAAGGCGACATCGTCACGGATGCGCCGGGCCTCGTCGTGCGTTGACGCCAGCGCAAAGGCCTGCGACAGCTCCCGCACTGCCGTTGTGAAGCGGTCCTTGCCGTCTTCCCGCCCCAGCACGTGCTCTTGGGCAGGGGGAAGCATGGCGAGACGTTGCTGGCCCGTACCCGTTGCCCACCCCGACCAGTCGAAGCCGTGGAATATGGCGCAGCAGACTTCGTACTTCTCCAGCATGACGGCGACGGCCTCGCCCTGATCGACGGTCGCCTTGCCTTCGCCGCCGCTCTCCGTGTAGGTGTGGGTAGCCTCGCGGATGTCCTGCGCCAGTCCGAGGTAGTCCACCACGAGGCCTCCGGGCTTGTCGCCGAAGACGCGATTGACGCGGGTGATGGCCTGGAAGAGCCCGTGGCCGCGCATGGGCTTGTCGAGGTACATGGTGTGCAAGCACGGCGCGTCGAATCCGGTGAGCCACATGTCCCGCACTAGCACGATCCGAAAAGGGTCTTCCGGGTCACGGAAGCGCTTGGCAAGGGCCTCCCGGCGCGGCTTGTTGCGGATATGCGGTTGCCAATCCGTTCGATCTGTGGCCGAGCCGGTCATCACCACCTTGGCGGCACCCCTAGCGTCGTCAAGGTCGTGCCACTCCGGGCGGAGGCGCACCAACTCCCGGTAGAGGTCGATGCAGATGCGGCGGCTCATGCACACCACCATCGCCTTGCCGTGCATGGCCTCCAGCCGCTGCTCGAGGTGGGCGATGAGGTCCTCGGCGATCTGCCGTACCCGCGGCGCCGCGCCGACGACCGCCTCCAGCTGTGCCCATTTGGTCTTGAGCCGCTCCCGGCGTTCGACCTCTTCACCCTCGGTGGCGTCCTCAAAGTCTGGGTCGATGCGCGGCCGCTGCTTCTCGTCGAGGGCGAGCTTGGCGAGGCGGCTCTCGTAGTAGATGGGCACCGTCGCGCCATCCTGCACCGAGCGCCGGATGTCGTAGATGCTGATGTAGTCGCCGAAGACGGCGCGGGTGTTGGCGTCCTGCAGCTCGATGGGGGTGCCGGTGAAGCCCACGAAGGAGGCGTTGGGCAAGGCGTCCCTCATGTGCCGCGCGAAGCCGTCGATGAAGTCGTACTGGCTGCGGTGAGCCTCGTCGGCAATGACAACGATGTTGCTGCGGTCAGAGAGCATCGGGTAGGTGTCGCCGCGCTCCTCCGGGAAGAACTTCTGGATGGTGGTGAAGACCACGCCGCCAGCGGCAACGGAGAGCTTGGTCCTCAAGTCCGCGCGGCTCTCCGCCTGCGAGGGCGTTTGACGCAGCAGGTCCTGGCAGCGGGAAAAAGTGGTGAAGAGCTGGTCGTCCAGGTCATTGCGGTCCGTGAGGACGACGACGGTGGGGTTGCGCATGGCGGGCTCCCGGGCGATTGCGCCAGCGTAGAAGGCCATTGTCAGGCTCTTGCCCGAGCCCTGCGTGTGCCACACAACGCCGATGCGATGGTCGCCGTCCTCTCCGCCGGGCTTGCGGCCCGACTCGTAGCGGCCTTCTCCGTCACCCTCGGCGACGGCGGCGCCCTCGCGCTGGAGCGCGGCAGCTCGCAGCGTCTCGTCGACGGCGGCGCGGACGGCGTGGAATTGGTGGTACCCGGCCACCTTCTTGACCAGCGGCCCGCCGTCGTCCTCAAACACGATGAAATCGTGCACCAACGGCAGCAGGCGGTCCGGCGAGAAGACGCCCTGCACCATCACCTCCAGCTCCGAGACGGCGCCCTCGGCCAGACTCTCGCCGGAGACGGTCCGCCACGGCTTGAACCACTCACGCCCGGCGGTCAGCGACCCGATGCGCGCCGTCGTGCCGTCGGAGACCACCAGCAGCTCGTTCATCGAGAAGAGGGAGGGCAGCTCGGCCTTGTAGGTCTGGAGTTGCTGCCAGGCCGCCCAGATGGTGGCGTCCTCGTCCAGGGGGTTCTTGAGCTCCATGACGGCCAGGGGCAGGCCGTTGACGAAGAGGACGATGTCCGGGCGGCGCGTGTGGCGGTTCTCCGTGACGGTGAACTGGTTGACGGCGAGGAGGTCGTTGGCGAAGGGTTTGTCGGCGTCGATGACGGTGGCCTGCGCGCCCTGTACGCGGCCCTCCGCGAGGAACTCCACAGTGACGCCGGCTGTGAGCATGCGATGGAAGGCGCGGTTGCGGGCCTCCAGTGACGCACCCTCCAGCCGGGTGAGCTTGCGGTAGGCGTCGTCCAGCGCGTCTGGGGGCAGGCCGGGGTTCAGCCGCGCAAGGGCACCACGCAGGCGGCGCCCCAAGACGACATCCCTATAGTCGTCACGCTCCGGCGATGGTCCGTCGGACGCGATTTCCGGCCCGTGGGCCACCTCCCACCCCAGCTCCCGCAGCCACGAGAGCGCGGCCTGCTCCACGGTGTTTTCGTTGACGGTGGTCATTCGGCTATTCTACTTTGCCCAATCCGGCAGACCGTAAATCGCGAATGCAATGCTCACCGCCAGCGCCATACCATGGAGCACAAGAAAGAGTATGGGCATCCATTTTTCAATATGCGTCGTCGGCCAGTAGGACTTGCCCCGTCCCTCTTCGGCCAACTGCCATTCGTAGGCATACAGCGCAGCGGGCAAATACGTTTCCATCTCATGGATGATCTTGAACTTGATGCTGTTCAAGTCGCGAAAGGACTTGATGGTGCTATACCACAGCAGGGAGAGCGCAATGCCAGCCACAGCTAGAGGAGCGACAAAAACTACTTGCTCGGTGAAAGCGGACTGGAAACCATACGCAGCAACCAGAGCAGCGTTGAGCGTGAGCAGATAGCGGTTGGATGCAATGCGGCGCCCGCTTGCGTTGTCAGCCGACTGCACATAGAGCTTGTACTGTTCCAAGAGGTCTGCCGTGAATGACTCGCCGTAGGACTCTTCCCTTTTGTGAATCAGACGTTGGGCTGGCTTTTCGTCCATTTGGCTCTCACACGCTCTCCATGATTCTCTTCAAATTCTCCCGAGTCCCTCTGTGCATCTCGTCGCTCCATAGTGCGTTCCTGGGTTTTGTGCAGGTTTTTCTCCTGCGCCCCTTTAGCAGGAAGTACGGCTTGTTCTCCTCCTGCGTAATGGTGACTTCCCCTGCTACGCCTGCTGCATCATGTGTGTGTTCTCCACAGATAACTATAACAAGGTCAACCCTGCGAATGCGGTCGCGCACCTCCCTCCTCCAGTTCTCATCTATCGGAGCTCTCACCGACCAGTCCGTGATGCTGAACGGCGAGTCAGGCCTCACGGCTTGGGCCACAAGATTTCCCGGAAGGTCTTTGTCATTATCGTAGTCAAAGCTGATGAATACGCTCTTGGTAGCCATCACCACCGCCCACTCTACGGTCGTCATATACGTTGACCAATTGAAAAGCAGCGCTAAAGTCGCTCACTATTTGATGACCGATCCTGCCGACGCCCAACAGCACTCCGTATGCTGTCGAGCCAACTTGCATGTTCAGTTTGGTCACGCATTGGCAGTCCTCCCTTGAAGTACAGGGGAGTGATGCCTAGCATAAGTTCCTTGCGATCCTCATCAGGCAATCGACTCATAAAGGGCCACAAGAGGGTCAATTCATTAGCAACCCTGTCAATCTCTTCCTCCCGCCGCCTATGCTGACCTGATTGGCGCAAGGCGTAGGTGGAAAATAGCAAAATGGAGGCTAAAGCACCAGAACGCGCCACTAACCAGACAACTGAAAACTCTCGATCTACAATTGCAGCCTCGACAAACACCCCTATAGCGGCCAAGACAAGCAATACAAGTGTACCTAGACCAATCCTACGCCATATATCCGCGCTTCTCTTTTGAGCGTCGCGCTGCTTTGCGTAGTGTTGAGCGCTACCGGCACCCCCAACTTCTGCCAGCATGTCTCTTGCTTGATCCCTGTAACCTTCTAGCTCAGTGAGTGTTGATTTAGTGCTACCTTCAAACCTCTCGTGACGTGCAGCCTGGGCCTCCATAAACGCTTGCTCCCTAGACTCTTGGGATTGTCGAAAGACTTCTTGGTTGTTGGTCACATCTCGCTCGAGCCGTTCAACAGCCTCACTTGTTCTGCCTGCAAGCTCATTTAGCGAGTTGCCCATTTGCTCAACTTGCCCCTCAATCTCCCCACGCTGGTTGGTCAAGTAATTGTCAATGTCTGATTTGGTGCGCTCTAATTCATCACGCGAGCCTGCTATCTGGGATTGGACTTCAGCAGCTAGGGATGAAATTTCTCTCCGTTCTGCTGTGACTTGCTCATCGAACTGCCTAAGCGCACGTTCAACAACCTGCCTTGTCGTCCGCAAGGGGATGGCTGGCAAAGGTGCTGCAGCATTCACGAGATCGTCCAGTTGATTGTTGGTAGAAGGGAGGTCGAGATTGAGAGCCGGGGCGGAGTCCTTGAGACTCTGTGCCAAATCAATGAGGGCTTGCGAATTGCCCTCAATCGCTTGAATCCAGTCCACTGTAATTAAGGATGTCCCTGCCAATCTCAACCGACTATGTACATTTGACACGACTTCCTTGAAACGGGAAACAAGAGCGTATGTTTCCTCAACTTCCCACTTGGGAGAGCCTATCTCATCCAACAAGGCGCTAAGTACACGAAGAGTCTCTAGTGCGGTGGATTTGTCTGGCATACCCGAATATTCGTTCACACCCGCACCTTTCCCGCCAACAACTGCGGCAGTAGCTCGTCACGCTTGGCGGCCAATGTGCGCGATTCATCAGCCTTGATGCGTACCTGTTGAAATAGTCGCGCTGCTGTATCTGCAAAGGCTGAGCACACTTCCTCTGTCGGAAGCAAAAAGGGGATGGCACAGAGATTCGTCTGACTTAGCTTCGGTTGGACTGCTCCCGTCACGAAAGGCACAACGTTGGTTTGTTTCAGGAACAGATAAAGCTGCTCCAAACCAACACCGTGCTTCGCATGAAGTACATGCGCATGGTTGTTGACCCAAAACTGCCCCCAGACATATTGCACTACTGGATAACCCTCCTTATCGACCACTGAACCATCTTCTCCGATCAGCACATAGACATCATCAAACAGGTAGCCGTCAACGTGATCCATGATACCGGCTGCGCCGTAGTAAGGATAAGGCCCCTGACGCTCAGCACGCTGACGACTGTTCAAGGGAATTCGCTTGTTATCGTGAATAACCACCACCTCCCCCAAGCTCCGCACCTCCCACCCCTCCGGGATGTCGCCGAGGGGGGAGGGGACGAAGGTGTCCGGGAAAAGGTGGAAGTGCTCCGCCGGGAGACCTAGGAGCGACTCGCCGGGGCGCCAGCGGCCCTCCATCTTCGCGCGGACCGGCTCGAAGTCGACGAACCAGGAGCGGAAGAGGGCGCGGGCCATCGCCTCCAGAGTCTCGGACATGCGGCGGTTCAGCTCGATCTTGTCGTCCAGCGAGCCCAGCACGTGCGCGATGGCCCGCTGCTCTGGTAGGGGTGGAAGGGGGATGGTGAGATGGTTCAGTGAATCTACAGGTACACGCTGTCGCCCCGAGGTGCCGGTCATTTGCCCGATGGCATAGCTCCGAACTTCATCCCATTGCGTCAAGTAGTATGCGAAATCATTGTCTGTGACGCCTGAACGACCCCGAATGACAATGAACTCTGTTGAGCCGTGGGCTTCTGTTGGCGCCCCATTGGCCCGGTAACGAGCGATTTTGCCGTTCTCAAGGCAGGGAGTAATCCGAGCCATGAGTGTATCGCCGTCTGTGAAGCGCGAACCGCCTCCCTTGAACTCTCTTGCCTCAGATGCATAGGCACTTCGAGAGCCATAGATCACGGCGGCCATGTCTACAAATGGATACTCATCTCCTCGCTGGAGAGAGACTGAAGGATCAATCACTACCGCATCGCTGAAGCGTGCCTTGCTCCACCCGTCCAACGTCGCTCACCTCCCCCAAACTACTCGGCGTACATCTCGCCTATGATGCGGCGCAGGCTCGCAGCGTCGGCGGCGGAGAGGCGGTCGATTCGGCGTCCGAGACGCTGCTTGCTGATGGTGCGAATCTGGTCGACGGCGATCTCCGCTTCCTGCCCTGCACATTGCACCTGGAGGCGGCCCCGCCAGCGCGGGTGCAGGCTGGACGTGAGCGGACATATCACCACCGTGTCCAGGTGCCGGTTCATCTCATCCCGGCTTACGACGACAACGGGCCTGACCTTGCGGATCTCGCTGCCCACGGCCGGGTTGAGGTCCGCGATGTAGACTGCATAGCGCCGCGGGAAGACGACCATCAGTCCAAGCCATCGGCAACGGTAGTGTCGAAGTCGCTCCAGTCCTCTCGCTCGGCGGCCATGGCGCGGAACGTCTCCTCCCAGGACAGGTTCTGCGTCTTCTCGCCCCGCAGGACCACACTCTCTTCCCGCTCTTCCAGAATCAAACGGTCGTCCCAGCCATACTTATCCAACAGCTCCTTGGCAAGGCGGATGCCCTTGGAGTTGCCGACGGAGATCAGCTTGACTTCCCTGATGTGCGGCGGTTGGCTCATGCTCTTCGCCTCCCGTATGAGTAGAAACGTGTAATTATCGTAATTACCTATCAATGAGAGTGTCAATGTTCCCTGAGCGCGATCACTTCCCGAATCCAAGCTTGGTCAGGTTCTCCGCGATGGCGGCGTCGAGGCGAGCGGCCTCGGCCTGTTGGTCGCGCCACTGGGCGGCGAGGCGGGCCATCTTGTCCGCGAAGGGCTCGCCGTCGTCCTCCTGAGGAGCGGCGCCGACGTAGCGGCCGGGAGTGAGCACGTGGCCGTGGCCACGGACCTCCTCCAGCATCGCGCTCTTGCAGAAGCCGAGGACGTCGGCGTAGGCGGGCTCGCCGCCGTCGCGCCACGCGTGGTACGTCGCGGCGATGTGGGCGATGTCCTCGGCAGCGAGGTCGCGGCGCGTCCGGTCGATCATGTGGCCCAACTTGCGGGCGTCGATGAAGAGCGTCTCGCCAGGCCGGGCGCGGCGCTCGCCGTTCCGCCGGCCCTTCGACAGAAACCACAGGCACGCGGGGATCTGCGTCGACCGGAATAGCTGCCCCGGCAGCGCAATGATGCAGTCAACCAAGTCCGCCTCGATGATAGCCTTTCGAATCTCACCCTCGCCCGACTGTTTCGACGACATCGAGCCATTGGCCAGCACAAAGCCGGCGATGCCGCGCGGCGACAGATGATGCAGGAAATGCTGCACCCACGCGAAGTTGGCGTTGCCCACCGGCGGCACGCCGAACTCCCACCTGCGGTCGCTTCGGAGGCGCTCGCCGCCCCAGTCGGAGACGTTGAAGGGCGGATTGGCCAGGATGAAGTCAGCGCGCAGGTCGGGGTGACGGTCGTCGTGGAAGCTATCGCCCTGGGCAATTTGCCCCTCGATACCCCGGAGGGCCAGGTTCATCCTTGCCAGCCGCCAAGTGGTGTAGTTGGACTCCTGTCCGTAGATGGAGAGGTCCCGGCGTGCGCGGCCGCCGTTGCCGTTCCCCGTGGCGTGGGCGCGGATGAACTCCATCGACTGCACGAACATGCCGGACGAGCCGCAGCACGGGTCGTACACGCGCCCGTTATACGGCTCCAGCATCTCGACGAGCAGCCGGACGACCGAGCGTGGCGTGTAGAACTCACCGCCCTTGCGTCCCTCAGCCAGCGCGAACTGCTCGAGGAAGTACTCGTAGACGCGGCCGAGGACGTCGGTCGCGCGGGCCTCGGCGCCGCCCACTTGGATGTTGCTGACCAGGTCCACGACGCGGCCAAGTCGCTCCTTGTCGAGGGCGGGCCGGGCGTAGTCCTTGGGCAGCACGTCCTTCAACGCTTCATTCTCCCGCTCAATGGCAGTCATTGCGGCGTCGACAGCCTGCCCGATGGTGGGTTGACGCGCGTGTGCCTGCAGATTGGGCCAACGCGCCTCGCCGGGCACCCAAAAGACCTGCTGTGCGCGGTACTCGTCCGGGTGCTCCGGATCGGCGCCCTGGGCTTGGTCAGCCACCAGCCGCGCGTGCGCCTCCTCAAAGGCGTCCGAGATGTACTTCAGAAAGACAAGGCCGAGGACGACGTGCTTGTACTCGGCGGCGTCCATGCTGCCGCGAAGGGCGTCGGCCATGCGCCACAGTTGGGTCTCGGGTGCAGCGTCGGCGACCGGCGCTGCGTTCGAGTTAGCAATCTTGCGACGGCGGGTGGTAGTCATGTGGGCGTGCTCCTCTTGGTACGCAGCTTCGAGTCGAGCGCGGTGTTAGTGAGCCATTCGGCCTGTCGGACCATACCCGTGTGCAACCGAGAATGCTGCAATGCTCCCGTACTCCATCTTGATGACGAACGACTCAGCAATTCGATCATGCGTGGCAACAAAGGAGCGATTAGTTCTACCCCCACACCCGCCGTCGCAACTCCCGGTTGGTGGTGGATCGTTACGTGGTGGCATATCTTCCCTCCCGCGACAGCGTGGCGTGCGCCAGATTGTAGCGTTCGCGCCGGGGCAAATGGAAGCTCACCAGGTGCTTGGACGCACTCCCTTCCGCTGCGTTACGTCACAACGTGCATGGCCGGACACTGGGAAATGCCCGCAGGCGCGTTGCGCAGGCGAAGCACTCTACAGACTTGGAGCCCAATCCATGCCAAGGGACCCTGGCATCACCATCGAATTCGCGGCTGAAGACCGGGAGACCTGGGAACGCGGCCTCCGCATCCTCGCCCGATTGATCGCCCGCGCCCACCTCGAGGAGGTTGCTGACGTGGGGTCGAAGGACCCGCAAGACTCACCGGGCGCCGTTCTCGTGCCACCCGTCGACAACTAGCCTCGGTGGTCCCTGCCCTTCCATGACTCCCACTCGTTCTGCCTCACGTACCCTTCCTTCCCCTCCTGGGCGCAATCATGCCCGCGCTCCGGGCAGCACCCCTTTCGCCGCTCTGCCCCGCTCCCGTCCATCCCCGGGCTCCGCACACCAGAGCCACCCGTGACCGATGCCAGACTTCAGCACTCCATCTAACGTCCACCCGTCGGCGCCTTTCGACACTGGACGGCGACCCTGCTGGAATCTGCCCTCCCGTTCCACCGCCTCCTCTGCGACCTGCTACTTCCAGCTACTCTCCCTGCCACTCCGCTCCCCTCCAACATGCTGCAAGTCGTAGGAGCAAACTTGCAGATCCCCGCCATCGCCCCTAGACGCACGGAGTCGGCGGGCCCCCGTCCCGGGGCCCCGCCCCTCGACTTCCCAGCTACGCCACCACTCCCAGGTCCGCTTGCGACCAACTTCGTTTCTCTGTACTACCGGCCAACCCGCCTCAAATGTGCTTGCGGTCTGGCTTTCTGCGGGGGTGCGCCACTGCACCCCCTTCCATTGGATTCATTGCCTCGCTGCGACCCCGCACACTGACGCTTGCACGTTGTGACGTCGCACTGCGTTGGAGAAAGCCCGGTGGCAAGAAAGCCAGCCGTCAATCACCGAGAGGAGGTGACAAGACCTGCCATGCGACACAACCCACGGGACATCAAGCTGCTGCGCCACCTCGCCGCCATGCCCTTCCTGGACCGGCTGGAGCTGGCCCTGCTCTCGGGCAACGCCGACCGCACCACCTACGATGCCGTGGCGCGGCTCGAAGGCCGTGGATTTGTAGCCTCCGTTCGCCACGCCACCGAGGCCATCACGTCCACCCGCCGCCTGTGCGTCACCCCGGCGGGGCTGCGGTACCTAGCCCACGCGGACTTCGTGTCGCTCGACCAGGTGCTCCGCCAGCACCCCGTCTCCGGCCACTGGCAGCGGCTCCTCTTGGGCCGCCTCGACGCCGTCGCCGTGCTCTACCGCCTGGCGTGCATGATCGCCGGCGCCGCGGACGGAATCCGGGAGTTCCAGTGGTACCGCGCCAACCCCTTGGACGCCGCCGCCGTTCTCCCCGACGGCCGCGTCGTCGGGCTGCTCCGGCAGGGGCCCACGGCCGACAAGACCGGTTTCTCCAAGCGGGTGTGGCGGCTCCTGGAGGCGCCCTATTTCGACCTGCTCCTGGTGCTGGTCCCCGACGAGGTCCGGCTCCACCACGCCCGCCGGCTGCTCCTCCCGTCCCGCGACGCCGTCCTCCTGACGGAGGAGGCCAACATCCCGTGGGCCACCGCCCAGGACCGGGTCTGGCAGCTCCGGTCCATGCCCCGGGACCTGAGCCTCGCCGAGGCCCTGCCGCTGGCTGGGACGTACGGCCTCTTGCCCCAGGAGCAGCCCTTGGCGCGGGAGAGACTCCTAGACGACCTCGATGTCCCCGACCTCCCCGACCGGGCGCCGGAGCACCTGCTGCCCGCCCTCCTGAAGCCCGCGGAGAAGCGGGCCCTCGACCTCGTGGCCGACTGGCCGTGGCTCACCGCCGACGACCTGAGCGGCATGCTGGGGGTCACCAAGGTCCGGACGTCCCAGCTCACCGTCACCCTTACCCGCGCGGCCCTTGCGTGTCGCTATCCTATAGAAGGGCGGGAGCGGTTGGCCCCGACCTGAAAGGGACTCGCCGTGCTGGCCCGGCGGGACCGCACGGCGGCGCCACGGCTGCAGGGCCAGTGGAGCGGGGAGTCGCTGAAGCCGAATGCGCCCTTCAGCTGGCGGAACGTCGAGGGGCGGCGCAGCCGGCTCCTGGCCCGCCACCTGGCCCACACCACCGCCGTGCACCGCTTCCTAGCCCGCATGGCGGAGCAGGCCCGCACCGCAGGTTGGCGGTTCCGGCAGATGGACCCGCCCCACCGGGCGACCCGGCACTTCCGCCACGGGAACGAACTGCGCTCCATCCACCCCGACGCTTTCGGCGTCCTTCGCGCCGTCGGGAAGCGGCAGGCCTTCTTCCTGGAGTGGGAGCGGCGGGCTGTGCGGCCGGGGACCATGGCGGCGCGCCTCGCCCCCTACCTCCGCTACTACGCTGAGAAGCGGCCCGTCGACGACCACGGCGTCGTCCCCCTGGTCCTCATCGTCTTCGACGATGCCCTGGCCGAGGCCCGCTTTCACGCAGTGGCCCGCCGGGAGATGCGCGCGTGGCGGGTGAAGCTCCCCCTCTGGGTGACGCACACCGAGGCCCTAGAGCAGTATGGGCCGCTGGGTGCCGTGTGGCGCAACCCCGATCACTTGGAGCCAACTTTCGCCCTTGCGCCGCAGGAAGCCTAGAAACTGGCGGGAAATAGGGTTGCGCGACGGTGCGTCGGTGTGCATTATGACAAGTCCACATGGGATACAATATGGCAGATCACTTAATGGGGAACCTGAGCAGTGTCCGCTCAGCGTCCGGCCAAACAGGAAAATTAGTGAAGGGGGACCTCCGTGACCAAGCTCAAGCTATTAGCCCCCGCCGCCCTCTACGCCCGCGTGATTAGCGAGCGCCAAGACTTGAATCTGTCTTCGTTGGCGCAGCTGCGAATACTGCAAGACTGCGCCAACAGAAATGGCTACTTGGGCGCTCGCAAGTACGGCGAAGAGGGCCGCGGTATCCACTCGCTGAATCTGACCGAAACTTTAATCACTGTAGCGCTAGGTGAACGATGACTACCGAGGTCCAGTACCCAATTGCTTACGCCGACGACGATCAGCTGGTGCATATCGACGCAGCCGTCAAGGGAGTTGCCGCGTACTGCTTCGGCTGCGACGCACGAATGATCCCCATCCAGGGCCCTCAGCGAAATTGGCACTTCAGACATGAGGCGCAAAACCCGTGCGACCGCGACCGCGCACTTCATAGGGCCGCAGTCGCCGCCATTGCCAAGGGCATCGAAACGGCCATCCGGGCAAATCAACCGTACTTGGTTGAATGGGAGTGCCTTCGGTGTGGACAGCCTATTGAACAGGATCTTGCTACCCCCGGCGCAACGGTTCTAGCGGAGAAAATGCTCCAGCAGCAAGACGGAATAGAGCAGAAGCGGCGGACCTTACCAGACGTAGCGGTCTACAACGTAGACGGCACAAGGGCCGTGACAGAAGTGGTCGTCTGGCACGACCTTGATGACGTGACACGCAAGGTGTATGAGCAGCAAGAGATTCCCGTCTTTCGCGTCTATCCGGATTGGCAAACTTTGCACCAGTACCTGCACGGCGCCTCCGCCAAAGACGCGCTGAACACGCCAAGCCCCTTGTGCACGGATTGTCAGCGAAAAGACGAGCAGGCTACGAATGCGCAGTCCGCACAGGCCGAGCAACAGCGGGCCGAGCTCGCGGAACGCGACCTTTTGGCACGACTCGTGCCGAAGTTGCACATACCCGGGTTCCCGCCACCGAAGCGCTACCTTGTGAAGACAATCGAACCCGGCGATTGCATCATAGGCCTCTTCACTGGCGTGGACTTGCCCGGCAGCCGTCACTTGCCAATCGAGGGCGTCTGGCCACGCTGGAACTTCGAGGATATCCCCACGGGCTTGGGCATCTGCGTCGCCATCTCGCCCCGCAAGCTTTCGGAGGTCTCCCATCGCCACTTGATCGGCAAAGCATGCTTGCTGACCTGCTGGCAAGAAGGCAGGAGTTGGACCGGCAACCGGAATTTCCAGTTCAATCTCAAAGAGATGTCACCATCCGCAACATGACTACACAGATTTCAGACAACAGGTTTCCCGGCAAAGACACAGCCCTCATAGCAATTGATGGCAAGAGGTACAACATCTATCCGGCACTTCGAGTGACCCGTATACGTTAGCCAAAGGAGAATTGACCATGAGCAAACGCCAGCCTCTGACCCCCGTCGCCCTGTACGCTCGCGTGTCCAGCGACCGCCAGGACGTGGACCTCTCCGTGTCCGCCCAGCTGCGGGCCCTGCGGGATTACGCCAAGAAGAACGGCTACGTCGTGGCCCGGGAGTACGTGGATGAGGCGGAGAGCGGGCGCGGCGCCGACCGGGGCCAATTCCGCATCATGCTCGACGAAGCGGGCAAGCCCAACGACCCCTTCCAGGAGATCCTTGTCTGGAAGTTCTCCCGCTTCACCCGCAAGCGGGAGCACGCCGTCGCCTTCAAGGCCATGCTCCGCCGTCGGGGCATCCGTGTCACCTCCATCACCGAGCACGCCGACGACACCCCCACCGGCAAGCTCATGGAGGCCATCATCGAGAGCGTGGACGAGTTCTATTCGGAGAACCTTGCACAGGAGGTAGCCCGGGGCATGCGCGAGTCCGCGTCCCGGGGCTTCTACCTGGGCCCTGTGGCCCCGTTCGGGTACCGGAAGATCAAGGTCACAGATGGGGCGAAGGAGCGTCCGAGCCTGGAGGTCGACCCCGACGCCGCGCCCGTCGTCAAGGACGCCTTCGAGAAGGCGCTCCGGGGTCATGGTTTGAAGGAACTCTGCGCCGACTTCAACCGGCGGGGCATCACCATCAAGGGCCGCCGCTGGCACCGGACCACCCTCCACTACCTCCTCACCAACGAGGTCTACACCGGCACCGCCGTCTGGGGCCGGATGCTCAAGGGGGTCAAGGCCAGCGACCCC
This sequence comes from Chloroflexota bacterium, assembly GCA_026713825.1. Classification (NCBI taxonomy): domain Bacteria; kingdom Bacillati; phylum Chloroflexota; species Chloroflexota bacterium. Next base: position 97,913 of record JAPONS010000008.1, read on the forward strand.
GTTCGAGTTGAGGGAACCTGGCCCGCACTGGTCTCCCGCGAGACCTTCGACGCCGTCCAGCGGGCCCTCCATGACCGGGCGCCCGCTGTCCAGCGCCCCGCCTCCGTGGGGAGCCCTTTCCTCCTGAGCGGGCTGCTGCGCTGCGGCCACTGCGGCAGGTCCTTCACCGGGCAGGCGGCCAAGAGCGGCAGGTACGCTTACTACGTCTGCACAACCCTCCACCGCCAGGGCGCCGGCACCTGCAAGGCCAGGTACCTGAACGCCGCCAAACTGGAAGCCTTCATCGTCGCTAAGGTGCGGGAGCGTATCCTCACCGAGGAGACCATCACCAAGCTGGTGGCCCTGGTGGCCGAGGACATCGACGCCATCGCCCACGAGGCGGCAGGGAGCCTGAAGGCCCTCGACGCGGAACTGGCCGACGTCGAGAGCAGGCTGGAGCGGCTCTACGAAGCTCTAGAGAGCGGGCACTTGACGCTGGAGGCCCTTTCTCCGCGCATCCTGGCTCTGCGCGCCCGCCAGGACCAGCTCAACGCCGCACGGGACGAGGCACAGGCGCATTTGCAGGAGCGTAAGCGGGAGCTACCGACAGCTAAGGAGGTCAAGGGCTATGTACAGGACTTCCATACATTGCTTCAGCGAGCGGACTTCCCGGAGCGGAAGGCCCTGATCCGCAACTTCGTCAAGCGGATTGAGGTTACGGGCAGTGAAGCCACCCTCGACTACACTGTCCCCATGCCTCCCCATGGAGCATTGCAGGAGGGATCCTCTGTTCGCACATTCGTACAGGCTCGGCAGCCAACTAGTTCAGAATTCACCGCCAGTTCGCCGTGTCGGCGTTGATTGCTGTCGCTGGACCCATTTTGCGACCTCGCTGCGGGAATGGACAAGCTGCCCGTGTCAGCCTACAGTGCGGGCAACATCGCTTAACGGAGGGCGCCATGAGCGGCGTTCACGACATGGGCGGCAGGCCCAACGACGACCCCATCGACCAGTCGCAGCACATCCTCTCCGATTGGGAGCGGCACACGCACGCGATGGTCGGGGTGCTGCGGGAGAAGCGGCTGATCACCACCGACGAGCTGCGGCGCGGCATCGAGTCCATCGCGCCGCAGGAGTACGAGAGGCTCTCGTACTACGAGCGCTGGTCGGCGTCGCTGGAGACGCTGCTGGTGGAAAAGGGGCTGGTGACGCAGGAGGAGATAGACGCGCGAGCCGAGGGGCTCCGGGAGAAGTGGGGCTAGCATGGCGCGCTTTCAGCCCGGCGACCTAGTGCGGGTGGGCGACGCCCAGATGGACGCTCACCACCGGACGCCCGCCTACATCAAGGGCAGGGTAGGGCGGGTGTATGCGCTGTCCGGGCTGTACCCCAACCCGGAGACGCTGGCCTACGGCGCCGACGGAGAACCGGAGCGCGACCTGTACCTTGTCGAGTTTGATATGAGGGACCTCTGGGGCGAGCGAGCCAACGGGCCTTCGGGCGACAGGCTGCTCGTTGACGTTTATGAGCACTGGCTAGAGCCGGCCGACGCGCCGGGCAGTGATGGAGGAAGGGCATGAGCACTCACACCCACCACGGGCATGGCCACAGCCACGACGGCCACGAGCATGAGGGCATGCTGGAGGACGTCGAACTGAGCGAGCGCGCCCGGCGGGTCCTCGCGATGGAGGAGCTGCTGGCCGAGAAGGGCATCGTCGATCGGACGGAGGTGCAGCGGCTCATCGACTTCCAAGAGGCGCGGTCGCCGGTGGACGGGGCTCGGGTGGTGGCCCGGGCGTGGACGGACCCGGACTACAAGCGCCGGCTGCTGTCGGACCCGGAGGGCGCCCTGCTGGAGCTGGGCTACCCGCTGGTGGGCTCCGCCAAGCTGGCCGTGCTGGAGAACACCGACGCCGTTCACCATCTGGTGGTCTGCACCCTCTGTTCCTGCTACCCGACGTCGCTGCTTGGGTTGCCGCCGGACTGGTACAAGAGCTTTGCCTACCGCTCGCGGGCGGTGGTGAACCCGCGGGGGGTGATGCGTGAGTTCGGGCTGGACGTTGGCGACACCGAGGTGCGCGTCGTGGACAGCGCAGCGGACCTGCGCTACCTGGTGCTGCCGCAGCGGCCGCCGGGGACCGAGGACATGACCGAGGAAGAGCTTGTCGCCCTGGTCACGCGGGACAGCATGATCGGCGTTGGCGTGGCGCTGGCGCCGGTGGCGTAGGGCTCCCGACGCCTTCCGCTACAGGGGAGTGGCCATGCGGTCTGTGTTGTCCATGCCCATCTCCAGGATGCCGAAGATGATCTTCCACTCGCCCTGGCTGCGGTGCAGGCACGGGACGAGGTGGTTACCCGCCTGGTCTCGCCAGAGGGTCCCGGCGAAGACGAGGGTGTAGCGGTTGTACGCCTCCGGGATCATGTCCGGGTGGGCGTGCAGGAACTCGCAGTGGCGTTGCCCGAGCTTGGGCGACATAGACCGCACGCGGTCAACTACGTCGTCACCCACCATGAAGGGCTCATCATCGCCGAAGACCTGCGTTTCGCCGATGGTCTCCGTGGAAAACTCCGCCGGCTCCGACACGTCCTCCAGCAGCTCAAAGCCCTCAGTGGTCTTGTCGTTGACGAAGGGGGCGTTGGGGTTGTAGGAGTCGTCGACGGCGGCTGCGGCGGGGGCTTCAGGGGTGGCGGTCGCGGCAGTCGGGGCCTCACCCACGGGGACGGCCATGCGGTCGGTGCTGTCCATGCCCATCTCCATGATGCCGAAGATAATGGTCCACTCGCCGCGGCTGCGGTGCAGGCACGGGACGAGGTGGTTGCCGGCGCCGTCACGCCAGAGGGTGCCGCCGAAGACGAGGGGGTAGCGGTTGTACTCCTCCGGGATCATCTCGGGGTGGGCCAGCAGGTACTCGCAGTGGCGCTGACCGAGCTTGGGGGACATCGCGCGGACCCGGTCGACAACGTCGTCACCGACGGCGAAGGGTTCGTCGTCGCCGAAAATCTGCATCTCGCCGATGTTCTCGGAGCCGAGGAGGGCGGGCTCGGACACGTCCTCGAGGAGCTCGAAGCCCTCGGCGGTCTTGTCGTTGGCGAAGGGGGCGTTTGGGTCTATGGCGCCGACGGCGGCGACGATGAGGGCACCGGCGAGGGCCTCCTCGAGCTGGTCGGGGGAGCCGAGCCACCGGCGGGCGGCGGCCTCGTCAATGTCGCGCGGTAGCCGTGCGACGACGGCGCCCACGAACTCCATGTACCAATCAGGCGTCTCAGGCATGGGACTCACTCCTGTCTGGGGGTGGCGCCATTGTAGCGGGTGAGGCGGCGCAGGGATACCCACGCGGGTTGGCGTTGCGCGGGTAGCCAGTCATGCGACTTGCAGCCGGTTGGGCGCCTTGCAAGAACAACCCGGCGGGGGAGGGTGTTGTCCGGGCCGGGCGGAGGGCAGGGTTGGGGGGGCATGCAGCGGCGAGCGTGGTGGGGTAGGGGGCCCCGCCCCTCTGGATACCGGCATTCGCCGGTATGACGAGAGAGAGGGCGGCGGCATGATGGCCGGGGCGGTGTTCGGGCGGATTGCCGGGACGCACGCGGCGGCTAGC